>NZ_PUGA01000090.1:0-596 GCF_003236725.1 Pantoea sp. ARC270 | reverse complement strand
CAGGATGTTGGCTTAGAAGCAGCCATCATTTAAAGAAAGCGTAATAGCTCACTGGTCGAGTCGGCCTGCGCGGAAGATGTAACGGGGCTAAACCATGCACCGAAGCTGCGGCAGCGACACTTATGTGTTGTTGGGTAGGGGAGCGTTCTGTAAGCCGTCGAAGGTGTGCTGTGAGGCATGCTGGAGGTATCAGAAGTGCGAATGCTGACATAAGTAACGATAAAGCGGGTGAAAAGCCCGCTCGCCGGAAGACCAAGGGTTCCTGTTCAACGTTAATCGGAGCAGGGTGAGTCGACCCCTAAGGCGAGGCCGAAAGGCGTAGTCGATGGGAAACAGGTTAATATTCCTGTACTCGGTGTTACTGCGAAGGGGGGACGGAGAAGGCTATATCAGCCGGGCGACGGTTGTCCCGGTTTAAGCGTGTAGGCGGAGGGTCCAGGTAAATCCGGACTCTTGTTAACGCTGAGGCGTGATGACGAGGCACTACGGTGCTGAAGTGATAAATGCCCTGCTTCCAGGAAAAGCCTCTAAGCATCAGGTAACACAGAATCGTACCCCAAACCGACACAGGTGGTCAGGTAGAGAATACCAAGGCG
>NZ_PUGA01000089.1:0-804 GCF_003236725.1 Pantoea sp. ARC270 | reverse complement strand
CACACAGATTGTCTGATAAAAAGTCACGAGCAGAAAAAACCTCTACAGGCTTGTAGCTCAGGTGGTTAGAGCGCACCCCTGATAAGGGTGAGGTCGGTGGTTCAAGTCCACTCAGGCCTACCAACTTCGCACTCACGCTGCGTTATGTCTCCGGCTCGCATAGTTCACTATGCTTCGCGAAGACATGCCCTGCCTGAGCACGAATTGCATTTCTCACGAAGTGTACTCGGTTGAGTGGTAGTAGTGGTCTCTGCAGTAACTGTATGGGGCTATAGCTCAGCTGGGAGAGCGCCTGCCTTGCACGCAGGAGGTCAGCGGTTCGATCCCGCTTAGCTCCACCATACATGCTGTTTTTTCTGAAATACCTCAGAGCGTACCGGTGACGGTGTGCTGTGACGTATTATGCTCTTTAACAATCCGGAACAAGCTGAAAATTGAAACGACATGGCGCGTTCATTCTCCGTAATAAGAATGAAATGACGACATGTCCGAGTCTCTCAAATGCTTACAGTCTGCAGCGTTGAAAAACGCCTGTGGGTTGTGAGGTTAAGCGACTAAGCGTACACGGTGGATGCCCTGGCAGTCAGAGGCGATGAAGGACGTGCTAATCTGCGTAAAGCGACGGTAAGGTGATATGAACCGCTACAGCCGTCGATGTCCGAATGGGGAAACCCGGTGCACCCAGTGCATCATTGCAGCATGAATACATAGTGCTGCAAGGCGAACCGGGGGAACTGAAACATCTAAGTACCCCGAGGAAAAGAAATCAACCGAGATTCCCCCAGTAGCGGCGAGCGAACGGGG
>NZ_PUGA01000088.1:0-736 GCF_003236725.1 Pantoea sp. ARC270 | reverse complement strand
TCATATCACCTTACCGTCGCTTTACGCAGATTAGCACGTCCTTCATCGCCTCTGACTGCCAGGGCATCCACCGTGTACGCTTAGTCGCTTAACCTCACAACCCACAGGCGTTTTCACGCTGCAGACTGTAAGCATTTGAGAGACTCGGACATGTCGTCATTTCATTCTTATTACGGAGAATGAACGCGCCATGTCGTTTCAATTTTCAGCTTGTTCCGGATTGTTAAAGAGCATAATACGTCACAGCACACCGTCGCCGGTACGCTCTGAGGTATTTCAGAAAAAACAGCAAGTATGGTGGAGCTAAGCGGGATCGAACCGCTGACCTCCTGCGTGCAAGGCAGGCGCTCTCCCAGCTGAGCTATAGCCCCATACAGTTACTGCAGAGACCACTACTACCAGGAGTTGCATTCTTCATGTAAAGAATGCGATTTTTTCTCAGGCAAGGCGTGCTGACGCGAAGCATAGTGAACTATGCGAGCCGCCGGCACAACGCAGCATGAGGACAAATCTGGTAGGCCTGAGTGGACTTGAACCACCGACCTCACCCTTATCAGGGGTGCGCTCTAACCACCTGAGCTACAAGCCTGTAGAGGTTTTTTCTGCTCGTGACTTTTTATCAGACAATCTGTGTGAGCACTGCGCGGGAAGGTATCTTCAGGTAAGGAGGTGATCCAACCGCAGGTTCCCCTACGGTTACCTTGTTACGACTTCACCCCAGTCATGAATCACAAAG
>NZ_PUGA01000009.1:0-91355 GCF_003236725.1 Pantoea sp. ARC270 | reverse complement strand
TCTCTTCAGGACGTTCAGCGGTAACCACATTCACGACCTGCGGGATCACATCGCCTGCACGGCGAATCACGACCCGGTCCCCGATGCGCAGTCCCAGCCGCGCGATTTCATCGGCGTTATGCAGCGTGGCGTTGCTGACAATCACGCCCGCTACCTGCACCGGCTCCAGGCGGGCGACAGGAGTGATTGCCCCGGTCCGGCCAACCTGAAACTCGACATCCCGCACCCAGGTCAGCTGCTCCTGCGCCGGGAATTTAAAGGCTATCGCCCAGCGCGGCGCACGCGCCACAAAGCCCAACTGTTCCTGCTGCGCCTGTGAATCGACTTTGATGACCACGCCATCGATATCAAATCCGAGACTGGGGCGCTGTTGCTCAACGTCGTGATAAAAAGCCAGCGCCTCTTCCGCATTATGCACCAGCTTAATGCGGTCACTGACCGGCAGCCCCCAGGCTTTGAACTGCTGCAGGCGTGCCATGTGACTGTGCGGCATCTCGCCGCCTTCCAGCAGGCCGAAACCGTAGCAGAAGAAGGTCAGCGGACGTTTTGCGGTGATGCGCGGATCAAGCTGACGCAGCGAACCTGCCGCTGCGTTGCGCGGGTTAGCAAAGACTTTGCCGTCCGTGCGGCGCGCTTCCTCATTCAGCTTTTCGAAGCCGCGCTGCGTCATAAAGACTTCGCCACGCACTTCCAGCCGCGCCGGAATGTTGTCACCTTTAAGACGCAGCGGAATAGCGCGAATGGTGCGCACGTTGGCGGTAATATTCTCGCCGGTGGTGCCGTCTCCCCGCGTGGCGGCCTGAACCAGCAGCCCGTTTTCATATATCAGGCTCACCGCTAAGCCATCGAGTTTAAGTTCACAGCAGTAGGTAATCTCTTCACTGCTTTTCAGCCGATCGCGCACCCGCTTGTTGAAAGCCATAAAGGTCGCTTCATCGAAGGCGTTATCCAGCGACAGCATCGGGACTTCATGGCGAACCTGTTCAAACACCGTCAGCGGCGCAGCGCCGACGCGCTGGGTTGGTGAGTCCGGCGTAATGAGATCGGGATGATCCGCTTCCAGCTGGCGCAGTTCACGCATCAGGCGATCATATTCGGCATCCGGCACTTCCGGTGCATCCATGACGTGATAGAGGTATTCGTGATGACGCAACGTAGTGCGCAGTTCGGTGATGTGATCCTGGACGGATTTCATAAAGCCCCATCAGATAAAAAACCCCCGACATGCGGGGGTTTGTTTTAACAGTTCAGATAGCGGTTTGCGCCGTGGTCAGACACCGACCACATCGCGAATACGCGCCTTGTAAGTTTCCAGCTTCTGCGGCGTCATCATGCGACGTTCATCATCCAGCACTACGCCGCCAACATCATCAGCGATGCGCTGTGCCGACTGCAGCATCAGCTTGAAGTTCTGATTCGCATCGCCATAGGAAGGCACCATCATAAAGATAGAGATACCCGGCGTGCTGAAATCTGTCATCAGGTCAGGGTTAAACGAGCCAGGCTTGACCATATTGGCCAGACTGAACAGGACCGGACCACTGCCTGCCGGACTGAGATGGCGATGGAAGATGTTCATCTCGCCAAACTGGAAGCCCGCCTGCAGAATCCCCTGGAGGAGCGCCTCACCATTGAGTTCGCCACCCGAGTGTGCGGCAACATGCAGAACCAGCACGGCTTCTTTCGGCTTCTCTGCCGGTGCGGCAGGTGCAGACGGCGGAACAGGAGTCGGTTCCGGCGCCTGAGTGGCTTCAGGCTGCGGCTCGGGTTCAGCCTGGTACTGCGGTGCGGGCTGCACCGATTCCAGCGGGTCCAGATCCAGCAGCGGATCGGCCTGCACAGGCGGCGCGACAAAGGCAGGCGCGGGCTGTTGCTGCTGACGAGCCGGTTCCGGACGCGGCTGAGGAGCAGGCTGCGGTGCGGGACTGAAAAGCGGGTCGCTTTCCGGTTCGGCTTGCGGAGCAGGTCGTGGCGCAGGCTGACGAACAGGCTCAGCAGGCGCGGGCTTACGCGGCGCAACCGGCTGGGATTCGCGAATATCATCGAAACGCGGTTCCTGATGGTTGCTGCGCTCAGCGCGAACACGAACCTCGCCGACGCCATCATCTTCGTCGTCGATCAGGTCCGGCTCATCATGTTCATCACGTTGTTTCAGACGTTTGTGCGGGCGATCGCGGAACACTGACGAACGCTCTTTACGGCTGGTCCACAGTCCGTGAAGAAGGAGCGCTATTATGGCGATCGCGCCAACAACGATTAATATCAGACGCAAATCCTGCATCATTGTATTCTCTGTTGTTCCAATACCTTGCCACCGCGGCAAACTTTATCCTCTAACTGTATTTGCCCTGCTACACAAGTGCAAGTCTGTGCACTATTTTCTAACAAATAAGATAGGCAACCCACGCTTTTTCGCTGTTTTTTTACCCAAACGGCACCTGGCCTGGGGAAAAAGCCAGGTTATAGTGGGCCCGCCCTATTACCTTCAGGAGAATTGCCTATATGGCCCTTGAGAAGTCCGTCTCAGATTTTAACGGCATACACTACTTCAGCCAGGGCTGGAAACTGATGCGTCTGCCTGGCATTCGTCGCTTTGTGGTCATGCCGCTGCTGATCAACATTCTGATGCTGGGTGGCGCATTCATCTGGCTTTTCTACCGTCTGGGTGACTGGATCCCGCGGCTGATGGCCTCGATTCCGGACTGGCTGCAGTGGCTCAGCTATCTGTTATGGCCACTGTCGGTGCTTGCGATTGTGCTGGTCTTTAGCTACTTCTTTTCCACCCTCGCTAACCTTATCGCCGCACCGTTTTGCGGTTTGCTGGCCGAGCAGCTTGAGGGACGCCTGACCGGTAAACCGCTGCCTGACAGCGGCTGGGCGGGTCTGATCAAAGATGTGCCGCGCATCATGAAGCGCGAGCTGCAAAAGCTGGGCTACTACCTGCCACGTGCGGTGGGACTGCTGCTGCTCTACTTTATCCCGGGTTTCGGCCAGACGGTTGCGCCCGTGCTGTGGTTCCTGTTCAGCGCCTGGATGCTCGCGATCCAGTATTGCGACTACCCATTCGATAATCACAAAGTGCCTTTTCAGCAGATGCGTAACGCCCTGCGTCGGCATAAAACCGCCAATATGCAGTTTGGTGCGCTTACCAGTCTGTTTACCATGATTCCGGTGCTGAACCTGGTCATCATGCCGGTGGCCGTCTGCGGGGCCACAGCGATGTGGGTCGATCGCTACCGGCAGCAACTGGCACGGCAGGAAGTGCGCTGAACATATCAGCGCGCCTTATGCTCTTTTTAACAAGGCTTATTGCCGGGTGACATATAGATATGCGATTTCTTTCCTTCCGCCCCCAGGCAGAACAGGTATGCTCATAGGGTTCCCAATAATTCATACAGTTAAGGACAGGCTATGAGTAAGATCTACGAAGACAACTCTTTGACAATTGGTCATACGCCATTGGTTCGACTGAACCGCATCGGTAACGGCCGCATCCTTGCGAAAGTTGAATCCCGTAACCCGAGCTTCAGCGTAAAATGCCGTATCGGTGCCAATATGATTTGGGACGCAGAGAAACGCGGTATTCTGAAACCGGGTATTGAACTGGTTGAACCGACCAGCGGCAATACCGGGATTGCCCTCGCCTATGTGGCCGCCGCGCGCGGTTATAAACTGACCCTGACCATGCCTGAGACGATGTCCGTTGAGCGTCGTAAGCTGCTGAAAGCGCTGGGCGCGAATCTGGTCCTGACTGAAGGTGCCAAAGGCATGAAAGGGGCAATCGGCAAAGCTGAAGAGATTGTTGCAAGCGACCCGGATAAATATGTCCTGCTGCAGCAGTTCAGCAACCCGGCAAACCCGGAGATCCATGAAAAGACCACCGGCCCGGAAATCTGGGAAGATACCGACGGCGAAGTGGATGTCTTTATTGCTGGTGTCGGCACCGGCGGTACGCTGACCGGCGTGAGCCGCTACATCAAGAACACCAAAGGCAAAAAAGATCTGATCACCGTCGCGGTGGAACCAACCGATTCGCCGGTCATTGCTCAGGCCCTGGCAGGAGCGGAGATCAAGCCTGGCCCTCACAAAATTCAGGGGATCGGCGCAGGCTTTATTCCGGGCAACCTAGAGCTGAATCTGGTTGATCGGGTTGTGGCTATCACGAATGAGGAAGCGATCAGCACCGCGCGTCTGCTGATGGAGCAGGAAGGCATTCTGGCCGGTATCTCCTCCGGTGCTGCGGTCGCCGCCGCACTAAAGTTGCAGGAAGAGGAAACCTTCGCCAACAAGAATATCGTGGTGATTCTCCCCTCCTCAGGTGAACGCTATCTGAGTACCGCTTTGTTCGCCGATCTCTTTACAGAAAAAGAGCTGCAGTAGTCAGGGCAGAAAGTCTGAAAATGCCGCAAAAAGCACCCGCCCGGGTGCTTTTTTGTGGCGCAGATCTCACTTTCACCACCCGGCAGATTGATTTCAGTGACGCCGCTCTGGTATTTAGACTGCCAATTATTTCGATGCCTGAAATTAATCCGCGTTTGAAGTGGATCAAGCTGAATCGATTTACGGATTCAGTGAAACGGCGAATCACGGCATAATTAACCGGTGACGTGTAGAATCGGTTTTACGACGCAACGGAATGTCGATTTGACGCATGCGCGTCCTGGGTCAGCATGAAGCTATACCCGCGCACCGACACAGGCTAAAGTGAAGGCTCCAGGCTAGACTTTAGATCCATAACACTCATTCTGATAACGTTGGGGAAATAGAATGTTCCAGCAAGAAGTTACCATTACTGCACCAAACGGTCTGCATACTCGCCCAGCAGCGCAATTCGTTAAAGAAGCCAAAGCTTTCCAGTCAGAAATCACTGTGACCTCTAACGGTAAATCTGCCAGCGCCAAGAGCCTGTTCAAGCTGCAGACACTGGGTTTAACGCAGGGAACCGTTGTGACCCTGTCAGCAGAAGGCGAAGACGAACAGAAAGCAGTTGAGCATCTGGTCAAACTGATGGCTGAACTGGAGTAATCTCCGCTCAGCTCTCCAGCCAATCGACTCCTCTGCGCCATTGAGTGCAAACATCTTGATCGCGGACAATCTGTCCGCGTTATTGCTTTCGTAGAGTACGTGTCCCGCGACAATGGCACCGCAAAGAGTCCCATCAGCCATCGTGATTAAAAGGTAGCGTTATGATTTCAGGCATTTTAGCATCACCAGGTATCGCTTTCGGCAAAGCACTGCTGCTGAAAGAAGACGAGATCGTCATCAACCGTAAGAAAATTTCTGATGACCAGGTTGAGCAGGAAGTTCAGCGCTTCCTCGATGGTCGCGGTAAAGCGGCACAGCAACTGGAAGCGATTCGCGTCAAAGCGGGTGAAACCCTCGGTGAAGAGAAAGCTGCGATCTTCGAAGGCCACATTATGTTGCTGGAAGATGAAGAGCTGGAGCAGGAAATCATCGACCTGATCAAAAAAGATCACGCCTCTGCCGATGCTGCTGTCGACTCGGTCATCGATGGTCAGGCGAAAGCGCTGGAAGAGTTAGATGATGAGTACCTGAAAGAGCGTGCGGCTGACGTGCGCGACATCGGTAAGCGTCTGCTGCAAAACATCCTCGGTCTGCATATCGTTGACCTGAGCGCCATTCCGGATGAATCCATTCTGGTAGCAAAAGATTTAACGCCGTCAGAAACCGCACAGCTGAACCTGAAAAAGGTGCTGGGCTTTATTACCGATCTGGGTGGCCGTACCTCCCATACCTCAATCATGGCGCGCTCGCTGGAGATCCCAGCCATTGTCGGCACCGGCAATGTCACCGTCACGGTTAAAAATGGCGACTTTCTGATTCTGGATGGTGTGAACAACGCGATTCACGTCAATCCTTCTGACGCCGTTCAGGAAGAGCTGAAAGCCGTACAGAACCAGTATCTGTCGGAAAAACACGAATTAGCCAAGCTGAAAGACCTGCCTGCGGTCACGCTGGATGGTCATCAGGTTGAAGTCTGTGCCAACATCGGCACCGTGCGCGACGTCGCCGGCGCAGAGCGCAATGGCGCAGAAGGCGTGGGTCTTTACCGCACCGAGTTCCTGTTCATGGACCGCGATGCGCTGCCGACCGAAGAAGAGCAGTTCCAGGCGTATAAAGCCGTTGCTGAAGCCATGGGTTCACAGGCCGTTATCGTCCGTACCATGGATATCGGTGGTGACAAAGATCTGCCTTACATGAACCTGCCGAAAGAGGAAAACCCTTTCCTCGGCTGGCGCGCTATCCGTATCGCCATGGACCGCAAAGAGATTCTGCATGCGCAGCTGCGTGCTATCCTGCGCGCCTCTTCCTTCGGCAAACTGCGCATTATGTTCCCGATGATCATTTCCGTTGAAGAAGTGCGTTCGCTGAAAGCGGAACTGGAACTGCTGAAAGCGCAGCTGCGTGAAGAAGGCAAAGCGTTCGACGAGTCCATCGAAGTCGGTATCATGGTGGAAACGCCGGCGTCAGCGGTGATTGCACGTCATCTGGCGAAAGAAGTCGACTTCTTCAGTATTGGGACAAACGACCTGACGCAGTATACTCTGGCGGTCGATCGTGGTAACGATTTGATTTCGCACCTGTACAATCCAATGACGCCGTCTGTGCTTAACTTAATTAAGCAAGTCATTGATGCATCTCACGCTGAAGGTAAATGGACCGGCATGTGTGGTGAGCTGGCAGGTGATGAACGTGCTACACTACTGTTACTGGGAATGGGGCTGGACGAGTTCAGCATGAGTGCCATTTCTATCCCTGGCATCAAGAAAATCATTCGTAATACTAATTTTGAAGATGCGAAGGCATTGGCAGAGCAGGCACTGGCTCAACCGACAGCGGAAGATTTAATGAACCTGGTGAACAAGTTCATTAAAGAAAAAACGCTCTGCTAATCTGCATGATGCTGGCCCCAAATTACTGCTTAGGAGAAGATCATGGGTTTGTTTTCTAAACTTTTTGGCGAAAAAACGGATAGCGCTGGGACAATCGATATCGTAGCGCCTCTGTCAGGCGAAATTGTGAATATTGAAGACGTACCAGATGTGGTGTTTGCAGAAAAAATCGTGGGCGACGGTATCGCGATCAAACCGACTGGCAACAAAATGGTTGCGCCGGTGGATGGCACTATCGGTAAGATTTTTGAAACCAACCATGCTTTTTCAATCGAATCGGACAACGGCATTGAGCTGTTCGTGCATTTCGGTATCGATACGGTTGAACTGAAAGGTGAAGGCTTCAAACGCATCGCTGAAGAAGGCCAGAAGGTCAAAAAAGGCGACGTCGTTATCGAGTTCGATCTGCCATTGCTGGAAGAGAAAGCGAAATCAACCCTGACTCCGGTTGTTATCTCCAACATGGATGAAATCAAGGAACTGATTAAGCTCTCTGGCCAGGTCACCGTCGGCGAAACGCCGGTGATTCGCATCAGAAAATAAGGCTTTGTTCCTGCTCTGACGGCACCTTCGGGTGCCGTTTTCGTTTCTGCTCTCTGCGCTTTTCAGGAGGGCCAGTGCGGCAGCCGCAGCGTCAGTTCCAGCCCTCCTTCCGGCCGGTTCCGTGCCTCGACTTCACCCTGATGCGCCAGCACCACTTTGCGGACGATCGCCAGCCCGAGGCCATAGCCCTTTCCCATCAGCGGTGAGTTGACCCGCACAAACGGGTCAAAGATGCTGGAGAGTTTCTCTTCATCGACACCCGGCCCCTGATCGCGCACCTGAATTTCCAGCCACTGCTGCGCGGTGCGCAGTTCAACCTCGATCCGCTGGCCTGGCAGGGAAAAGCGCAGCGCGTTGCGTAACACATTCTCGGTGGCGCGCCGTATCAGTTCGGCATTGCCACGCACGGTGTAGTCGGCCCGATCGTCCACCTGAAACGCCACCTGCACGCCGGGGAGCTGCGCTTCATAGCGGACATCGGTGATCACCGCCTCCAGCAGGCCGGTGAGGTCAAAGTACTGCTCATCCGGAATACTTTCATGCTCAGCCCGCGACAGCGTCAGCAGTTCACCGATCATCTTATCCAGCCGGCGCGCCTCTTCGTCGATACGATCGAGCGAACTGTGCACATTTTCTGGCGTCTGCCTGGCCAGCCCGGTCGCCAGCTGCAGGCGCGCAAGCGGTGAACGCAGCTCGTGTGAGATATCGTGCAGCAGCTCTTCGCGCGCGCGGACCAGGGTCTCCAGCCGCTCAGCCATGGTATCGAAGGCCCGGGCGACATCAGAAATCTCATCATGCCGTTTACGCATCACCGGAAAAAGCCGCACGCTTAAATCGCCCTCTGCGACCCGGGAGAACCCTTCGCGCAGCTGACGCATGGGTCGCGTCAGATTCCAGGCAAGCAGCAGGCTGAAGAGTAATCCTACCGAACCGGCGAAAACAAACATCGGTTCAGGGATATTGAGGAATTTGCGCGGCATGCTGTTCATCATGCTCTCTTTTCGCATGCCATCGATGTCATAGCGCAGCTGATACCCTTTTCCATCGGCGCCGCGCACCCAGCGTTTACTTTCGGCGGGCCGATGCGCCTCCCCATCCGGGTTAGCCTGTGCAGGAGACGGTTGCGCCTGTGGCAGGATGTGGAAAAACTGCCGGTCACGTTCGTCCCAGCCCGACAGCATCGCGTTCAGCGCCTCAGGCCCGTTCTGCGCCAGCACCGTCGCCGCCGAGGTGAGTTGCAGATCGGCCACGCGACGGACCGCCACCAGTTCAGGCGGCTCGTGTCGTCTACCGGAGAGCGAAAAGCCGAGCCAGATAAGCTGACTGATGATGACAAAGACGATCCAGAAGCCGATAAAGATCTTCCAGAACAGGCGTCCACGGTAGTGCCTCATCGAATGCGATAACCGATACTGCGAACGGTTTCGATCGTGATGCTGTCAGCGGTTAAGGCACTGAGCTTCTGACGGATGTTGCTGATATGCACATCGACGCTGCGATCATACGCCTCGCGCGGGCGACCAAGTCCCTTCTCCGACAGCTCATCTTTTGATACCACCCTGTCCGGGGCGCGCATCAGCAGTTCCAGCAGATTAAATTCCGAGGCGGTGAGATCGAAGGCTTTCTCCTGCCATTCACTGATACGGGTGGCGGGATTGAGGGTCAGCGCCCCCCAGCGCAGCGGCTCCTGGCTATCCGGCTGCGGAGCCTGCTCTTCGAAACGCCGCAGCACCGCCCGCAGACGCGCCACCAGCTCGCGCGGATAGCAGGGCTTAGGCATATAGTCATCGGCCCCCATCTCCAGACCGATTACGCGGTCAATGTTATCGCCTTTGGCGGTCAGCATAATCACTGGTATACGGCTGTTCTGACGCACCTGGCGCAGAACGTCAATGCCACTCATATCGGGCAGCATGATGTCCAGGATCATCGCGGTGAACTGGCCGGAGAGCGCGCCCTGAATCCCGGCGCTGCCGGTCAGCACCAGCTGAGCATCGAAGCCTTCCGCAATCAGGTACTGGCTTAACATCGTGCCCAGCTCTACATCATCATCTACAAGCAGAATTTTCATGGTCATTTCTCCGGAGAACGGGCGCTATTTTCACCTGTGCGGCCTATCGGCGCAGCCTGATTTACGTGATCCTTACAGATTCACACTCGCTGGCACAGTAAACCGGGCAAAAAAAAGGCCTGTGGGCAGCAGACGCTTCACAGGCCAGGTTTCGCATCCACAGCGGTTACGGGTGATAGAGACCGGTCGAGAGATAACGATCGCCGCGATCGCAGGCGATCGCCACCACCACGCTTCCCGGATTTGCCTCGGCGATGCGCAGTGCACCCGCCACCGCGCCGCCTGAACTGACGCCACAGAAGATGCCCTCACGGCGTGCCAGTGCCCGCATGGTCTCCTCCGCTTCCTTCTGCGTCATATCGATGACGTCATCCACCAGATTGGGACGGTAGATCCCCGGCAGATAGGCCAGCGGCCAGCGACGGATGCCCGGAATGCTGCTGCCCTCGCTGGGCTGTAAGCCAATGACCTGCACGCCGGTGTTGTGCTCTTTCAGGTAGCGTCCCACGCCGGTGATCGTGCCGGTGGTGCCCATACTGGAGACAAAATGGGTCATACGCTGATTCGACTGCTGCCACAGCTCCGGGCCGGTGGTCTGATAGTGGCCCAGCGGATTATCGGGATTGTTGAACTGATCCAGCACCCGGCCCTCGCCGCGTGCCGCCATCGCCTGCGCCAGATCGCGCGCCCCTTCCATTCCCTGCTCACGCGGCACCAGTATCAGCTCTGCGCCATAGGCACGCATCGCATCCTGCCGCTCCTGACTCATGTTGTCCGGCATCAGCAGGCGCATACGGTAGCCTTTCATCGCGGCGATCATCGCCAGCGCAATGCCGGTGTTGCCACTGGTGGCTTCGATCAGCTGATCGCCGGGCGTGATATCCCCGCGCAGCTCCGCCTGATTGATCATCGACCAGGCCGCACGATCCTTGACCGAACCCGCCGGATTGTTGCCTTCCAGCTTAAGCCAGACCTCACTGCCGTTAGCGGGTGTCAGGCGCTGTAACCTGACCAGCGGGGTATTGCCGATGGTATTTTCGAGAGTCGTCACGGTGCGGTTCCTGGCTTAATGCAAACAGAAGGCAAAAAAAAGGCGGGAGTCACACTCCCGCCCGGTGTTGATCAGAAAATATCAGGCGCTCTGGGCAAAGGCAACAGCGCGCAGCGGGGTATCACCCTTATAGAGACGCGCCTGCTGCAGGCCAACAAACAGGCGTTCGCCACGAATCGGGGCGGTCTGTTCACCTTCAAACACCAGCGAAAATGGCTCGCTCTGCCAGCCAGCGGGCTGCACCACCAGCTGCCAGAAGTGTCCACGCGGACTCACTTCCAGCACCTGCACCGGCAGCGGGGTTTCCAGGCTGCTGTGGCGGGACACGTCGATTTCCCACGGACGCAGGAACAGCTCAACCGGGCCCTGATGTGCCGAGGTATACCCCAGCGGCCAGTGATGCGCGCCGACATGGAACTGCGACCCGTGGATCTCACCATCAAAGCGATTCACTTCACCCAGGAACTCCAGCACAAAGCGGGTTGCCGGATCGCGCCACACGTCATCTGGCGTGCCGACCTGCTCGATATTCCCCTGGCTCATCACCACCACGCGGTCTGCCACTTCCATCGCCTCTTCCTGGTCGTGGGTCACAAACACGCTGGTAAATTTCAGCTCTTCATGCAGCTGACGCAGCCAGCGACGCAGCTCTTTACGCACCTGCGCATCGAGCGCGCCAAAAGGTTCATCCAGCAGCAGGATTTGCGGTTCTACCGCTAACGCACGCGCCAGCGCCACACGCTGTTTCTGCCCGCCCGACAGCTGAGCCGGGAAGCGGTTCGCCAGATGGGCCAGCTGCACCATCTCCAGCAGACGGGTAACACGCTGTTTGATCTCGGTCGCAGAAGGACGTTCCCGACGCGGCAGCACCGTCAGGCCAAAGGCGATGTTGTCGAACACCGTCATATGGCGGAACAGCGCATAGTGCTGGAAAACAAATCCAACCTGACGATCGCGCGCATGCAGACGGCTCACATCGTTGCCATGAAAACGGATCTGGCCGCTGTTCTGATGCTCCAGCCCGGCAATAATGCGCAGCAGCGTGGTTTTACCGGAGCCGGATGGGCCAAGCAGCGCCACCATTTCACCCGAGGCAATATCCAGAGAGATATCGTTCAGCACCGAGGTGCGACCAAAGGATTTGTTGATCTTGTTAATCTCAATGCTCATGATTTCCCTCCTGTTGCAGGTGCTTGTGCTGTTGCTCCAGACGCCACTGCACAATACTTTTCAGAAACAACGTTACAATGGCCATCAGGGTCAGCAGCGCGGCAGCGGTGAAGGCGCCGACCGTATTGTAATCCTGATGCAATAATTCAACCTGAAGTGGCAGCGTATAGGTCTCACCGCGAATCGACCCCGATACCACCGAGACCGCACCAAACTCACCAATCGCACGGGCGTTGGTCAGCACGATGCCATACAGCAGCGCCCAGCGAATGTTCGGCAATGTCACACGACGGAACATCTGCCAGCCTGAAGCGCCCAGCAGCACCGCCGCTTCATCTTCGTGACTGCCCTGGCTCAGCATCACCGGCACCAGTTCGCGCACCACAAACGGACAGGTCACAAACACGGTCGCCAGCACCATGCCCGGCCAGGCGAACATAACCTGGATGTTATGCGCATCCAGCCAGCCGCCCGCCGGACCGTTGACGCCCCAGAACAGCAGATACATCAGACCGGCCACCACCGGCGACACGGCAAACGGAATATCAAACAGGGTCAGCAGCAGCTGACGCCCCGGAAAGGTAAAGCGGGTCACCAGCCAGGCGAGCAGCGTGCCGAACACCAGGTTAACCGGAACGGTGATCAGCGCCACCATCACCGTCAGCCAGATGGCGTGCAGCATATCGGGGTCAGCCAGGTTGCTCAGGGAGACCAGCAGCCCCTGATTCAGCGCCTCCCAGAAGATGGAGACCATCGGCACCAGCAGCAGCAGAATCGAGAGCAGCGCGCCGATACCAATCAGCAGCCATTTTCCCCAGTTCACCGGCTGGCGATCCGCATGATTCAGTTGTGAGACCTCAGCCATTAGTGACCTCCCAGTCGACGGCCAAAGCGGCTCTGTAAGGTGTTAATCGCAAATAACAGGATAAGCGAGGCGGCCAGGATCACCGAGGCGATGGCGCTGGCGGCCGGATAGTCAAACTCCTGCAACCGGACAAAAATCATCAGCGAGGTCACTTCCGTTTTCCAGGCGATGTTACCGGCAATAAAGATCACCGCACCAAACTCCCCCAGGCTGCGGGTAAAGGAGAGCGCCGTGCCCGCCAGCAGCGCCGGGGCGACTTCCGGTAACACAACCCGACGGAAGCTCTGCCACGGTGTGGCACCCAGCGTTTCCGCGGCTTCTTCATACTCCGGGCCTAACTCCTCCAGCACCGGCTGTACCGTGCGCACCACAAACGGGATGCTGGTGAAGGCCATGGCGATGGCGATGCCGATCCAGGTGTAGGAGATTTTGATATCGAAATGGGCAAACCACTGTCCATACCAGCCGTTGACCGAAAAGAGTCCGGCCAGTGTCAGGCCCGCGACGGCGGTCGGCAGCGCAAACGGCAGATCCATCAGGCCATCCAGCAGCGTGCGGCCCGGGAAGCGGTAGCGGGTCAGGATCCACGCCATCAGCATGCCGAACACCGCATTAAACAGCGAGGCGACACCGGCGGAGAGCAGCGTAACCTTGTAGGCCGCAACCAGCTGCGGGTTGGTCACCACATCCCAGTACTGCTGAAGGGTCATCTGTGACAGCTGCATGATCACGGCGCTGATGGGCAGCAGCAGAATCAGACAGGTAAAAAGCAGGCTGGTGCCCAGGCTCAGTCCAAAGCCGGGCAACACGCGTTTATGACTTGCTGCAAACATTATCCACGCCCCGCCGCTAACAATTTATCCAGCTCACCGCCGCTGGCGAAATGCGTTTTCATCACGTTGTCCCAGCCGCCAAAGGCCTCTTCAACCCGGAACAGGCTGGTCTGCGGGAAGCGATCTTTCTGCTCTGCCATCAGCTGCGGATTGTTCACGCGATAGTAGTAGTGCGTAATAATCGTCTGCGCTTCCGGTGTGTAGAGGTAGTGGAGATAGGCGCTGGCCGCATCCGCGGTGTGGTTACCGGCAACGTTTTTATCTACCCACGCCACCGGGAACTCCGCCAGAATGTTGGTTTTCGGCACGATCACCTCATACTCATCTTTGCCGTACTGGTTGCGGATATTGTTTACTTCCGACTCAAAGCTAATCAGCACGTCGCCCAGACCACGCTCAGCGAAGGTCGTGGTCGCACCACGGCCCCCGGTATCGAAAACTTCAACGTTTTTCAGAAACTGCGTCATAAAGGCACGGGTTTTAGCCTGATCGTTACCGTCCGCTTTATCAGCAGCCCCCCAGGCGGCCAGATAGGTATAGCGACCATTGCCGGACGTTTTCGGGTTAGGGAAAATCAGCTTCACATCGTTACGGGTCAAATCTGACCAGTCATGAATTTGCTTTGGGTTTCCTTTGCGCACCAGAAACGCCATGGTGGAATAGAACGGTGAACTGTTATTCGGCAGACGGCTTTTCCAGTCTGCGGCAATCAGGTTGCCTTTATCATGCAGGACCTGCACATCCGTCACCTGGTTGTAAGTGACAACATCGGCGCGCAGTCCCTGCAGGATAGCCAGCGCCTGTTTAGATGAACCGGCATGAGACATTTTGATGGTCAGCGGGTCGGCAGGATGGCTGGCATCCCACTGTTTAACGAAAGGGGCATTCAGGGCAACAAACAGCTCCCGGGACACATCGTAAGAGCTGTTAAGAAGTTCAGTGGCATTGGCTGCGCCAGCAAGGCTCAGCGACAACGCGATACCGCTCACGACTTTTTTCATCGCTTGTAATGTCATTTGGCACCCTGAAAAAATTTGATGCGGATCTCACCCGCTGAAACATCAGTTTATTTATAACTCAGGGAAAACCAGTAACGGTTTTATATATCGTTTGATGATTTCAAAGTCGAAAAAAGCATAAGACAGCGGCAGAGTTTATGCAGAAATCAGCAAAAGCCGCAGAGAGGATAACCCCCGCTGAGCACCAGCCTGCGGGGGTGACCAGGCGCGTCAGCGCATGGCGTTTAGCAGGCAGTGTTAACGCTGCCAGACGATTTTGCTGAGTTTCCAGGTCTTCAGCGTGTCATCGGAAGGCATCAGCCCTTCCGGTCCATGCCAGTCGCCATGGTAGAGATAGGTGAGATGCTGACTGCCGGGGGCCCGGCATGCTACGTCTCGCGCATCCGTTCCGCTGGCCAGGGTGCAGTTGCTGAAGGCTTTGGTGAACTTATTGCTGAAAGCATCGCCCACTTTACTGCCGTCGCTGCTGGCAATCTGGCTGTCCATCACCTCAATGCGTTCAACCTGCAACTGCCCGTAAATCACCAGCTTCACCTTGTCGTCATCCAGCGCCTGCCAGAACGCAACCACCTGACCGTTTTCACCGCGCATGCCCTGACGCAGGGTGTAATCCCCATTCAGGCCGGCTTTGATCGCCTCCTCTTTCATGGCCGTCGAGGCGGTCAGTCCGCCTACGCCCTGCTCCGTCGCGGTGAGCGATGAACCGAACCAGTTCCACGGCAGCGCCGAGGACCAGTGATACGTCAGCGGATTCCACCAGCTGGCCTGCTGGCTGCTGTCAGTGCCGGAACCCGAACTGGCACAGCCGCTCAGTGCAACGGCGGCGATCAGTAGCGTGGAACGAACAGCTTTCATGAAAACTCCTGTAAATACGATGCCGGAAGGCGGAACTGATTGGAGTCGCAAAGCGCCAAAAAGTTTATTTAAGATGATGTTCAGGCAGAAAGCAGTCGCGGCAGCGACGGTCAGTCTGCAGCCAGATGAGTGCCAGCAGGTCAAACAGCGTCAGCAACAGGGGCAGCGGCGAACTGAGCAGATACCCCTGCACAAACTGCAGCCCCTGCCAGATAAGATTCACTAAAAATGACAGCGACAGCACGCTGCGCCAGTGCTGCCAGAGTCGCGGCAGCCGCAGCCGGTAACCGGTCAGCAGCAGACCTGCCAGCGCCGGTAATCCCAGGGCAAGACCGATCCAGAACGCCTGGCGATCCGGATAGAAGAGCGCCAGCAGATCGTTACCCTGCTGCCGTGACGCCCCGGCCATCACCAGCAGTAGCCAGGTGCGCGCCTGCAGTAACAGGATCAGCCAAAAAAGAAACGGCAGCCGCAGCTGCCCTCTGGCGTCATAGTGGTCCGGCTGATAGTCAGGGGACGGTTTAGTATTCACGATCTTCGATCAGACGTTTGCCAAACAGCAGCGCATCGACCGGCTCATAATCGAGCTTCTCGTAAAAGGCCACCACCTGGTCGTTCTCTTCGCGGATCATCAGATGCAGCTTCGGACAGCCGCGAGCGATGAGCTTCTTCTCCAGACGATTCATCAGCGCATTCGCAAAACCGCGTCCCTGATAGTCAGGATGCACCGCCAGATAATAGGCCGCACCGCGATGACCATCGTAGCCCCCCATCAGAGTGCCGACGACCACGCCGCCGACTTCAGCGACCAGAAAGAGATCGGGGTCGTGATGCATTTTGCGTTCGATATCCAGCTCCGGATCGTTCCATGGCCGTAACAAATCGCAACGTTCCCATAAGGTGATCACTTCTTCAAAATCTTCCTGGCGGAAGGCGCGGATTTCCATCTTCTTCACCTGCAATTAAGCACAATTTGCTGATTATCACGCATTCTCTGCCGCACGCAACCCTCGGCTGAACGGCGGCAAATAAAAAAGCGCAAATTTTCTGTTCGCGGCCTGCAATACAAAGTAATGCCCTGAAATGGTTATGTGATCGCAGACAACAGAGCCTTAGGCTATAACACCGGCAGGATTTCTGTTACCGGACCCGCACATGCACCTGCTTAAACGTTTGATTCATCGTCGTCAGTTACTCCTTTCCGGTCTGGCTCTGGCCGTTTTATCGCCGCGCGCGGTTCAGGCCAGAGAGCCTTCAGCGCTTACAGGAACAGGCCGCCATGCACGCCCTGCTCCGCCAGCCAGTAACGGAAAGCGCATTGTGATGATTGATCCCGGCCACGGGGGCATCGACTCCGGCGCGGTCGGCGAGGAGGGTTCAGAAGAGAAGCACATCGTGCTGGAGATTGCCGGTAACGTGAAACGGCAACTGCAGAGCCATCCGCGCATCGAAGTGCGTCTGACCCGCGACAGCGACCATTTTATTCCGCTCTACCAGCGGGTGGAGATTGCTCATCAGCATGGCGCGCATCTGTTCATGTCGATCCATGCCGACGGCTTTACCAGCCCCGATGCCAGCGGCGCCTCGGTATTTGCGCTCTCCAATCGCGGTGCCAGTAGTTCAATGGCGCGTTATCTCTCTCAGCGTGAGAACGATGCGGACAAACTGGGCGGCGTGAAGGCGCTGCAGCAGGATCACTATCTGCAGCAGATCCTGTTCGATCTGGTTCAGACCGACACCATCAAAAACAGCCTGACGCTGGGCAAACATGTGCTGGATCAGATTCGCCCGGTTCATCATCTGCATAGCCAGCACACGGAACAGGCTGCTTTCGCGGTCCTGAAGTCGCCCTCCATCCCTTCGGTGCTGGTTGAAACCTCCTTTATTACTAATCCGCACGAAGAGCAGTTGCTCGGCACCACGGCGTTTCGTCAGAAAATTGCCGCCGCCATTGCCAGCGGTATCGTCAACTATTTTGATGAGTTTGATCGCCGTAATGCCTGATGCGGAAAGTTCCTGTATCGCGCCGCACTCATGCAAGCAGCCCGATTTTGCGTATAATCGCCCTAAATTAAAACCGACGATAAGCGAAAAGATGGCTGATATTTCCCGCGTAAAAGCATTCCTGCTCGCTCTGCAGGATGAGATTTGTAACCAGCTGGCGGCTGAAGATGGCGGCGCAGCGTTCGCAGAAGATAGCTGGCAGCGTCCTGGCGGCGGCGGCGGTCAGAGCCGCGTGCTGCGAAACGGTGCGGTGTTTGAACAGGCGGGCGTAAACTTTTCGCACGTGCATGGCGATAAGATGCCGGCCTCGGCTACGGCGCACCGTCCGGAACTGGCGGGCCGCAGCTTTGAAGCGATGGGTGTGTCGCTGGTCATCCACCCGAACAATCCCTATGTGCCCACCAGCCACGCCAACGTGCGCTTTTTTATCGCGGAGAAACCCGGTGCCGATCCGGTGTGGTGGTTTGGCGGCGGGTTTGATCTCACGCCGTTCTACGGCTTCGAAGAAGATGCACTGCACTGGCATCAGACTGCCGCCGACCTCTGTCAGCCTTTTGGCGACGACGTTTATCCGCGATATAAAAAGTGGTGCGACGACTATTTCTATCTGAAACACCGCGATGAGCAGCGCGGCATTGGCGGCCTGTTTTTTGACGATCTTAACACGCCCGATTTTGAGCAGAGCTTCAGCTTTATGCAGGCGGTGGGACGCGGCTTTATTGATGCCTACCGGCCGATTGTGGCACGCCGCAAAGATCATCCGTGGGGCGATCGTGAGCGCCAGTTCCAGCTCTACCGCCGCGGGCGTTATGTGGAGTTCAATCTGGTGTGGGACCGTGGCACCCTGTTTGGCCTGCAGACCGGCGGCCGCACGGAATCGATCCTGATGTCGATGCCGCCGTTGGTGCGCTGGGAATATGATTATCAGCCTGAACCAGACTCGCCTGAAGCGGCCCTCTATCGCGATTTCCTGCCGGTGAAGAACTGGCTCAATCTGCCGTCATAATCCCCCGGACCGCAACGTGGCTGCCTGCCTGCGTTGCGGTTCATTACGCTGTCTCAACCGCCTGAAACCGTTCATCTTCCTGCCGCTCCCACCCGACCTGATAACCGATAAAAAGGGTTCAGTTCCGTTTGTTTCTCATTCATTAGTGCCCTGAATTTCATTGATACACTAGGCCATATTCAGGATAAGGACACCAATGATGGCTTCATTCACAGACCCCGATAAAAACCTTGAAACACGGAGTTTTGCGGAAATAGCGGAACGGCTTAACATCGAAATATACAGTGGTTTCAAACCCGACCTTTCTCCCTGGCTGGGCAGAAATATTATCTTCGACGACATCATCGCAAAGAGAGCGGCGACTGAAGGTCACTACGAAGATCAATGCTCCGGGAAATATTACTTTGATATTTTTAACACCATTAAGTCGGCACTGGGTGAAGTCAGCAGAATCGTTGAAGTGGGCGTCTTTATGGGAGGCAGCACCTCTGTTCTGGCTGGCTGTGCACACTATCTGGGTATTGAACTCGATTTGATTGACATCAGTCCGGACCATTTACAGTTCGCCAGAGAGCGCGCAAGAAGAGCCTATCCGGAAACCGTCGAAAGTCGGGTCAGGATGTACCATGGCACCCTTCCGGAGTATGTCAGGGATGTGCTGATGAAAGAAGAAGGCGGAAACGTCATCATTCATCATGATGGCGCGCACGATTTCGAGCAGGTGATCCGTGACCTCGGCAGCCTCTTTTATATCAAAGATAAACTGCACAGCTTACTGATTCAGGATACCCATCTGCGTGGCGTTCCTGAATATTTTAATTTTGTCGATGCCGCCGTCTATTCTATTTTCGGTCGGGATGTCACTTATGCGCCGCTGGGTACCGTCTATAACGACGGGCCGGTTTGTGAACCGAACCGCTGGCAGGGCAACTATTTTATGCCGGGTGAACCCGAAGGGATGTATATCCCGCTGACGCATAATAAATTTTACTACCCGCACCCCAAAATAACGCTGGCGCAATTTTTTGAGAGGCAATAGCGCACCACGTGATTCGGGCCGCCTGTACTCTCATCGCGGCCTGTTTTTAAAACGCCTCTCCCGGGGAGGCTCAGACATCCCCCCCTGTTTAGCATTCAGCCTGCCCCGCCACGTTTCACTGTGGCAGCGCTTTTCCCGTCCCCGCGTTTTTACTTTCCGACTCACCGCACCGTTTTCTGCTCCCGGCGTATGACGAGAGTGAGTGTCCTAACGCCGCTTTGATGCGGAGAGGGCACGGATTGCTACAGTGTTGCCTGCGTCATTTTTCCCGACTGCTATGCTTAAGAGTGGAATATGGCGCACCCCTCGGGTTACACCGCATGACGGCTCCTTCGCACCGCCTCGCAGCGCAACAATCAGAGAAACCGCATTTTCATCAGAAAGTGTCTGTTGCAATGTTATGGGTTCGCGTTCCCGCTAGCAGCACATGCCACAGACCGGCTGCGAGGCCTGAGGTGATCCCTGTTCGCTTTCATTTTTCTTTTCAAGGAGTTTAGAGATGAACCAGCTAGAAGCCCTAAAACAGTTCACCACCGTGGTGGCGGACAGTGGCGATATCGAATCGATTCGTCATTACCACCCGGAAGACGCCACCACCAACCCTTCACTCATTCTGAAAGCATCCGGTCTCGAAGGGTACAAACACCTGATGGATGACGCGATCGAGTACGCTAAAAAACAGGGCGGCAGCAAAGAGACCCAGATCATCAACGCCAGTGACAAAGTGGCAATCAATCTCGGTATGGAAATCCTGAAAAGCATACCGGGCCGTGTTTCGACCGAAGTGGATGCGCGCCTCTCCTTCGATCGTGGCATGTGTGTGACCAAAGCAGAAAAACTGATTCGGATGTACGAAGAGCAGGGTATCGACCGCTCGCGCGTACTGATAAAGCTGGCTTCAACCTGGGAAGGTATCCGCGCTGCGGAAGAGCTGGAGAAGAATGGTATCCACTGCAACCTGACCCTGCTCTTCTCCTTCGCGCAGGCGCGTGCCTGCGCGGAAGCGGGCGTGTTCCTGATCTCGCCGTTCGTGGGTCGCATCTACGACTGGTATAACTCACGCAAGCCGATGGAACCATACGTGGCGGATGAAGATCCGGGCGTGAAATCCGTGCGTCGCATCTACGACTACTACAAAAAGCACCGCTACAGCACCATCATCATGGGTGCCAGCTTCCGTAAAGTGGAGCAAATTGTGGCGCTGGCGGGCTGCGATCGCCTGACGCTCTCCCCTAACCTGCTGGAAGAGCTGCAGAACAGCGACGCACCGCTGGAGCGCAAGCTGGAGCCGTCTACCGAAGGCTTCCATCAGCCATCACCGCTCTCTGAGGCGGAGTTCCGCTGGGAGCATAATCAGGATCCGATGGCGGTTGAGAAACTGTCTGATGGTATCCGCCAGTTCGCTGTTGACCAGCAGAAGCTGGAAGATGTACTGGCCGCACGTCTGTAGTCCTCATTTTAGTCGGGCGGGACTTTCCCGCCCTGATGCATAACAAGGGAGAACTTTATGTCCTCACGCAGAGAGTTGGCAAACGCGATTCGTGCACTGAGCATGGATGCGGTTCAGAAGGCAAATTCCGGCCACCCCGGTGCGCCCATGGGAATGGCCGATATCGCCGAAGTGTTGTGGCGCGACTTCCTTCAGCACAATCCGACCAATCCCGCCTGGCTTGATCGCGACCGCTTTATCCTCTCCAACGGCCACGGCTCAATGCTGCTCTACAGCCTGCTGCACCTGAGTGGTTACGACCTGCCGATTGAAGAGCTGAAAAACTTCCGTCAGCTGCACTCCAAAACGCCGGGCCACCCGGAAATCGGCTACACGCCTGGCGTGGAAACGACCACCGGCCCGCTGGGTCAGGGTCTGGCGAACGCCGTTGGTCTGGCGATTGCAGAGCGCACGCTGGCCGCGCAGTTTAACCGTCCGGATCATGAGATTGTTGACCACCATACCTATGTCTTTATGGGCGATGGCTGTCTGATGGAAGGGATTTCGCACGAAGTCTGCTCCCTGGCGGGCACCCTGGGTCTCGGCAAACTGATCGGCTTCTATGACCATAACGGTATCTCGATCGATGGTGAAACCGAAGGCTGGTTTACCGACGACACCCATAAGCGCTTCGAGTCTTACAACTGGCACGTCATCGGCGACATCGACGGCCATGACGCGGACGCCATTCGTGAGGCGATCAAAGAGGCGCAGAGCGTTACCGATAAGCCTTCGCTGATTATCTGCCGCACCATTATCGGTTTCGGTTCCCCGAACAAAGCCGGTAAAGAGGAGTCGCACGGCGCAGCGCTGGGTGAGGAAGAAGTCGCCCTGACCCGCAAGCAACTCGGCTGGAACTATCCGGCGTTTGAGATCCCGGCTGAAATCTACCAGCAGTGGGACGCCAAAGCCGCCGGTGCGGAACGGGAAAAAGCCTGGGATGCAAAATTTGCGGCCTATAAAGAGGCACATCCTGAGCTGGCGAAAGAGTATGAACGCCGTATGAATGGCGAGATGCCGTCAACGTGGGAAAGCGAAGCCACCCGTTTCATTCAGGAGCTGCAGGCTAACCCGCAGAAAATTGCCAGCCGCAAAGCCTCACAAAACTCGCTGGAAGCCTACGGCAAATTACTGCCGGAGTTCCTCGGCGGTTCTGCAGACCTGGCGCCCAGTAACCTGACAATCTGGTCTGGCTCCAAATCGATCAAAGAAGATCCGGCCGGTAACTACATTCACTACGGCGTGCGTGAGTTCGGGATGACGGCGATTGGTAACGGTATCGCGCACCATGGCGGTTTCGTCCCCTACACGGCCACCTTCCTGATGTTTGTCGAATATGCGCGTAACGCAGCGCGCATGGCGGCGCTGATGAAGGCGCGACAGATTCTGGTCTACACCCATGACTCCATCGGTCTGGGCGAAGATGGCCCGACCCACCAGCCGGTAGAGCAGATCGCCAGCCTGCGTCTGACGCCCAACATGAGCGTATGGCGTCCGTGCGACCAGGTGGAAACGGCTGTGGCGTGGAAAGCGGCTATCGAACGCCATCATGGCCCGACTGCGCTGATCCTCTCCCGTCAGAATCTGCTGCAGCCGGAACGTACCCCGGAGCAGATCGAGAACATCAAACGCGGCGGCTATGTGCTGAAAGATTGCGACGGCACCCCCGAAGTGATCCTGATTGCCACCGGTTCAGAAATTGAGATCACCCTGGGTGCAGCCGATAAGCTCACTTCAGGCGGTCACAAGGTGCGGGTGGTTTCACTGCCTTCAACTGACCTGTTTGATGCGCAGGATGCTGCCTACCGCGAATCCGTTCTGCCTGTCGGCGTGAAGGCGCGCGTGGCGGTGGAAGCCGGAATCGCCGACTACTGGTTCAAGTATGTGGGTCTGGAAGGCGCGATTGTCGGTATGACCACCTTTGGTGAATCAGCGCCAGCCGGCAAGCTGTTCCCGGAGTTTGGCTTCACGGTAGAGAATATCGTCAGTCACGCTGAAGCATTACTCAAGCCGGTGTAATGCTTTTGCCCTTCCCGGCACACCGGGAAGGGCCATTTCATCACATAGCCCGAAACAGAAAAAAATCTCCTCTCCCCTCTTCACGCCCCGCACAAACTGATTACTATAGAGCCGTCATAGTTAATGCTGCCTGCGCCCTGGCTGCCCGCCTGTTCCTGCTGCTGTTCTGCCGGAATAACGCGATGTGCTGCCCGCGTCTGTCCGATGCATGAAGGCAGATCTCCTCCGATCTCTATAGCGAAGCCATTTCCGTTGAACATGCGCACACCCTATTTACTGGCCCTGATGGTTTCACTGCTTCCATTAAAAAGCATGGCGCAGGTCGCGCCCGATCCGCTGCTCGCCTCTCAGATTGTTGACCGCTATGCGGAGCATATCTTTTATGGCAGTGGTGCAACCGGTATGGCACTGGTCGCGATTGATGGCAATCAGCGGGTCTTCGCCAGCTTTGGTGAAACCCGGCCAGGCAACAATGTGCGCCCGCAAAAAGATTCGCTGATTCGTATCGCCTCGCTGAGTAAGCTGATGACCAGTGAAGTGATGGTCAAGCTGGCGGAGCGCGGACAGATTCGCCTCGACGATCCGCTGAGTAAATATGCGCCGCCGGGCACCCGCGTGCCTGCTTATAACGGACAGCCCATTCGTCTGATCAACCTCTCCACCCACACCAGCGGACTGCCGCGTGAACAGCCTGGCGGCAAGGCGCAGCGGCCGGTGTTTGTCTGGCCGACGCGCAGTGAACGCTGGACGTGGCTGTCACGGGCGAACCTCAAAGCCGCACCGGGCAGCAGTGCCGCCTACTCCAACCTGGGTTACGATCTGCTGGGCGATGCGCTGTCGCGCGCGGCGGGCACGCCCTACCCGGCCCTGTTTCAGCAGTTGATCACCCGACCGCTGGGTATGAAAGACACCACCTTTACGCCTTCGCCGGAGCAGTGTGGTCGCCTGATGGTGGCTGAAAAAGGGGCCAGCCCCTGCAACAACACCCTGGCGGCGATTGGCAGCGGCGGCGTTTACTCCACGCCGGATGATATGGGCCGCTGGATGCAGCAGTTCCTTAACTCGTCGGTTAACCATCGCACCCCGCAGATCGATCGGCTGCAAACGCTGATCTATCGCCGCGATCAGCTGACCCGCGTGGAAGGCATGGATGTGCCAGGGAAAGCGGATGCGCTGGGGATGGGCTGGGTCTACATGGGACCAAAGAATGGTCGTCCCGGGATTATTCAGAAAACCGGCGGTGGCGGGGGTTTCATTACCTATATGGCGATGGTGCCGCAGCATAACGTGGGCGTGTTTGTCGTGGTGACGCGCTCGCCGCTGACCCGCTTCACGCCAATGAGCGACGGCGTAAACAACATGCTGGCTGAGCTGGTCGGCAACCAGACCGGCTCTCCGATGATGGTGCAGGTCATCCGCTAACGCTGCTGGACGCCACCGTCTGACTGGCTGACCCACAGGGTTGGCCAGTCATCACTGCTGTGCCAGGCATCGCAGGTCGACTCCTCCGCATATTCCGCCAGCACAAAGCGGGTGCCATCAAACTGCCAGCGTGTGGCACTGCCGCAGTCACCGAGCCCCCGCCCCTTGCCAAACGTATAAAGCTGGCCGCTGGCCGCATTATACTCAGCGTTAATCAGCTCAAGCTGGCGGTCACTCGCTCTCGGCGGAGTAAAGGGCAGCGTCAGCGTGATGCCCCGGGCCACGTAGGGCGTGCTGCGCGTCACTTCAAACGCCAGATCGATGACGTTGTATGCCCCCATTTCACAACTGACCAGCAACAGCGCATGCTGATCGGTGAGAGGCGCAACGCTGACCTCACGCCGCAGCGGGTCGAGTGAGCAGGAGTCGGTATTGATGCGCCAGGTGCCGTAATCGATTAATCCGCTGGTCTCTTCGCGCGTCAGGGGCGCAGGCGGCCTCACGGCGGGAGGCAGCTGTGGCAATGCTGGCGGCGGCGGAACCTCCCAGCTGGCGCGGTCGCCACGTTTAATCCACGCGCTCATGCTGTTCACCCGCCCCTGCCTGTCATCCATCAGCAGCAGTGCAGCTTTCATACCGCGCAGGGAGATCGCGGCACTGGCATCGTAGGTGAGTTGCAGGGTTTTGGCTTCCATCACCAGATCAAGAAATTCATCAATGGCGATAGCATTGCTGGTGGCGAGATGGTGCGGTTCTGCCGTCCAGTGTTTGAGGTCCGGTTTAAGACGCCGCTGGTCGAGCAGCAGATTATCCTGCAGCGGGCCGCCAGGCAGCGCGCCGGTATAGGCACTGCCGTAGTCGATGCGGAGTAAGGGGCGATCGTTAACGCCCGCATGGCGCGAAATCGTCATCACCAGCCCTTTATCGCCGGGGATGTTGCGGGCCACGCAGAAGGCTTCGTTGTTGCAGGTGATTTGCCAGTCGTTGAATGACTTTTGCAACGGTTCCGCCTGAACACAGGTCACCCACAGAGACGTCGACAGCCACAGCGATTTCATCCAGTACGACATTAAGAAAATCGATCCCCAAAAACCCAGAGTGGAGAGGATAGCGCATCAATGGGCCAGACAGGGTTCGCATTCTGTGAACCCGTGCAAAAAGCGCAGTTAACTGCTTAAAAAGCGTGCATAACCTGGAGACAGTGTCCGCATTGCATCCCGGGCTGTCGCGCGGCGGGCCGTTCAGGGCACGATTATGGTGTCAGCCAGCCTGCGATACGGGCATGCTGCAGCAGCATAATAGTTTTACCGTCGCGAATGCGGCCATCGGCGACCATCGCCAGCGCATCCGGGAAGCGCAGCTCCAGTACATCAATCGACTCATCATCAACGCCCCCGCCCGCATTGTCACGCAGCGCGTCGTGATATTCCGCCGCGAAAAAGTGGATCAGCTCGGTCACGCCGCCCGGTGACATGTAGCAGCTATAGAGTTTTTCCACCTCACCCACGGCGTAGCCGGTCTCTTCGATGGCCTCTTTGCGGATGCAATCTTCCGGCGTGTCATCATCCAGCAACCCCGCGCAGGCTTCGATCAGCATGCCGCTGTCGTTACCGTTGACGTAGGTGGCGATGCGAAACTGGCGCGTCAGCACCACACTGTTTTTTTCACGGTTATAGAGCAGGATGGTCGCCCCGTTGCCGCGGTCGTAGACTTCACGCTTGTGGCGGATCACCTCACCCTGACGGTCGGTTATCTCATAGGTGTAGTTACGCAGCACAAACCAGTTTTCAGACAGGAGTTTATCTTTGATGATGTTGATCTTAAACGACATGCAGACTCCGCTACCGCATAAAGGGAGCCTTTCATCATAGGGGCAAGGAGGCGGGAAAACTATCCTAATTCGCGGCGCCGGTTTGCGCCCAAAAAAAAGCCAGCCCGGAGGCTGGCCTGATGACGGCAATGGCGATCAGCGGGAGGATTCATCCGCCAGCTGGGTCGGCTTTGCCTCCTCTTCATGATGATCATGCTCGGTTTCAGCGATAGCGTTAACGCGCTTACGCACGCCAAACCATCCCAGCACCAGCACCACGGCAATCAGTGGAATAGAGGCGATGGTATAGGTGCCGTTCGGGTAGTCGAACGCCATCAGCACCAGCACGCTGAACAGGAACAGCAGGGTCAGCCAGGACGTAAACGGCGCGCCCGGCAGCTTGAAGCTCACATCGTCCGCCTTACCCTCTTTGATCGCCTTACGCAGACGCAGCTGGCAGACCACGATAAAGGCCCAGGAGGAGATAATACCCAGTGAGGCGACGTTCAGGACGATCTCAAACACCTGCGACGGCACGTAGTAGTTAAGCACTACACCAATGACATAAACGCCGATGGTGACCAGAATCCCGGCATAAGGCACCTGCTGACCGTTCATCTTAGACATGAACTTCGGTGCAGAACCGCCCATCGACATGGAACGCAGAATACGTCCGGTCGAATAGAGTCCGGAGTTCAGGCTGGAGAGCGCCGCGCTCAGCACCACGATGTTCATGATGCTGCCGATGTAAGGTACGCCCAGCTTTGAGAAGAAGGTCACGAACGGACTCTGACCGGCCTGATAGGCGTTCCACGGCAGCAGCAGCACCAGCAGGACCACCGAACCGACGTAGAACAGACCGATACGCCAGATCACGCTGTTAATGGCTTTCGGCAGCATGGTCTGCGGATCTTTACATTCGCCCGCCGCCGTTCCGACGAGTTCGATCGAGGCAAAGGCGAACACTACCCCCTGAATCAGCACCAGCGCAGGCAGTAAGCCGTGCGGGAAGATACCGCCGTTGTCGGTAATCAGATGGAAGCCGGTGCTGTTGCCATCCAACGGTTTGCCGGTGCCAAGGAACACCACGCCCACCACGAGGAAGACCACGATGGCCAGCACTTTCACCAGCGCGAACCAGAACTCCATTTCGGCAAACCACTTCACGCCGATCATGTTCATGGTGCCAACAATCGCCAGCGCACCCAGGGCGAAGACCCACTGCGGCACATCACCAAACGCGCCCCAGTAGTGCATGTAGAGCGCGACGGCGGTGATATCCACGATACCGGTCATGGCCCAGTTGACGAAATACATCCAGCCCGCCACGTAGGAGGCTTTCTCGCCGAGGAACTCACGGGCATAAGAAACAAAGCTGCCGCTGCTGGGACGGTGTAACACCAGCTCACCCAGCGCACGCAGAATAAAGAAGGAGAAAATGCCACACACCAGATAGATGATGGCTAAGGCGGGGCCCGCAGCCTGCAAACGGCCACCTGCGCCCAGGAACAAACCGGTGCCGATGGCACCACCGATTGCGATCATCTGTACGTGCCGGTTACCCATAGCCTTCTGGTAGCCCGCGTCATGAGAATTGAGCCAGCGTCGTTTCGCAGCGCGCAACTCGCCTGGGGTTTTCTTTTTAGATTTCATAGCTTTCCTGTTTGTCCTGACCATCAGTCGTCGCTTCCCCCATGCAGGTGTCATGCCCTGAGTTATGGGGTATTTTCCTCTGTGCGCTTGCCTGTGAGTGAGTGCCAGGCAAGGCGGGAATTTACGGCGATGAATCCTACCCGTTATGCAGGAACGAAGCAAAATATACCGGGCGGATGCACAGGCTGATTTGTAAGAATCCGTCATGATGCACAAAAATAAAAAAACCGGCCATTTTCAGGCCGGTAAGAGCTACAGGGATGGAAACAGGAGGGTATAGCTAGCGATAAATCTCTGCGGTGCCGCTCCACAGGCTGGAGTCGCCTGGGTTATCGACGCCGATAACACGGTAGTGGCTGGCGCCCATCTCTTCCGCTTTTTGCGACAGATGGCGGCTGGCATCATCCAGCGAGCCTCGCACGCCGGAGACCGAGACGCTGCCGATGCTCTGCAGGTTCTGCGCCTGGGCCTGATCGACCGGTGCAGCAGCGAAAGTGGTAAATGAGGCGGTAGTCAGTAAGGCGCCCGCCAGAACAGCATTCAGTTTTTTCATGGGATGCTCCTTAATCTGTAATCGGGGGTAAGTCAGTGACTGGAAGAATTATTAGCGCTGCAATGAAAAGCAACATCGGGGCGGTGTAAAGCTGTTTGTTTTTTGACCACAGAACCGTCGTCGATCCTGGGAACTGTCAGTTGCGGTCATTTTTTGTTCGGTCCGACACAACAGGGGCGATAAACCGCAGCAGGATCATTTGCGTCAGGAGATTGCTCTTTTATAATCCCGCACTCACCACAGGGCCATTCATGTGATTGTTAAACGTTCCGTAACTCAAAGCATCGCGCAGGCGCTCAGTGCAATTGTCCTGCTGTCGCTGCTCACAACAGGTCTGGCCCTGGTCACGCTGCTCAGCAGTCAGCGCGACGCAGAGGCGATCAATCTGGCCGGTTCACTGCGTATGCAGAGTTACCGCATGGCCTGGGATGCCAGCCGTCAGCCGCAGAATCTGCCGCAACATCTGGCGCTCTATCAGCAGACGCTGGACTCCCCGGTGTTACAGAAGCTGGATCGCCCCTGGGTTCCGCGTGAAGTCAGCACTCGCTATCAACGTCTGCGCGCCGCCTGGCCTGACCTGCAACAGCAGCTGCTGCAGGGCGATACCGTCACCTGGCAGCATCAGATCCCGGTTTACGTCGCCGAGATCGACCGCTTTGTGCTGGGCTTACAGCGTTACACCGAACTGAAAATGCATCTGGTGGCGGGCAGCAGCCTGGTGGGGGTGATTGCGATTGTGGCACTGGCGCTGATGACGATTCGCTTTACCCGCCTGCAGGTGGTACGGCCTCTCAATGCGCTGGTCACCGCCAGTCGCTACGTTGAGAGCGGCAATTTTGCTTTTCCGCCGCTGCAGGTCGAACAGCAGAATGAGCTGCGGGTACTGTCTCACGCCTTTAGCGGCATGGCGGCACGCCTGCATTCGCACTATAAGCTGCTGGAAAGTACGGTGCGTGAAAAGACCGAAGATTTAACCCAGGCGAACCGCACCCTCTCCCTGCTCTATGACAGCTCACAGATGCTGACGGCCAGCCCGCTGCATCCGGCCCTGTTTGAAGCCGTCCTGAGCCGCGTGCTGACGCGTGAAAAACTGACGGCTATCCGGCTCGACAGCGATCAGTTTCAGTTCTGCGCCGGTGATGAAGAGGCCGGAGGTCAGTGGCAGCGGCTGCCGGTCCGGCAGGCCGACCAGCCGATGGGCGAGCTGCGCTGGCAGACAGCCGGTGCCTCTCCCCCGGATGAGCTGATGCGCAGCCTCGCGGCGATGCTCGGACGCGCTATCTGGATCTGGCAGGCGCAGCAGCAGTATCAGCAGATGCTGCTGATCGAAGAGCGCACCACCATCGCCCGTGAACTGCATGATTCGCTGGCGCAGTCGCTCTCCTTTTTACGCATTCAGCTGACCCTGCTGCGCCGCACCGTCGATAAAGAGGATAGCGCAGCGCACACTATCATTGCAGACTTCGATCGGGCGCTGGCTGATGCCTACCGGCAGCTGCGTGAATTGCTGACCACCTTCCGCCTGACCATTGAGCAGGCAGATCTGGTCGCGGCGATGCAGGCGATGATCGCCTCGCTGCAGGAGAAGAGTGGCGCAGAGATACAGTTTCACTATCAGACCGGGCTGCTGAGTCTGGAAGCGCAGCAGCAGGTGCATGTATTGCAGATCGCCCGTGAGGCGCTGCTGAACGCGATACGTCACGCCAGCGCAGAGGTCATCCGGGTGGAGTATCAGCACAGTGAAAAAGGTGAGCACTTACTGACGATTACAGACGACGGTGTGGGCATGAACAGCACCGACGAACCCCCCGGCCACTATGGCCTGACCATTATGGCGGAACGCGCTCAGCGCCTGGGCGGCAACCTGACCATCCACGCGCAACCGCGGGGCACCCGGGTCGAACTGCGCTTTCCGCCGCAGCCTGCCCGCCCGCTGGAGTAACGGGCCGCCGCCTGGTTTACTCGCCAGAACAGACTGTCGGTTTCACTGAACCGATAAACGGAGAGACTATGCAACAACCCGCATTAACCCTGATGATTGTGGATGACCACCCGCTGATGCGTCGCGGTATTCGTCAGCTGCTGGCGCTGGAGCCGCAACTGACGGTGGTCGCCGAAGCGAATAACGGCACAGAGGCGCTGGCCGAGGCGCGCCGTCAGGAGCCCGACATCATTCTGCTCGACCTGAATATGAAAGGCATGTCCGGGCTGGACACGCTGAAGGCGCTGCGCCATGAAGGGATCAGCGCCCGCATTCTGGTGCTGACCGTTTCTGATGCCCGCAGTGACATTTTTGCGATGGTGGATGCCGGTGCCGATGGCTATCTGCTCAAGGACAGCGAACCGGAGATCCTGCTGGCGCATATTCTGCAGGCTTCGCGTGGCGAAAAAGTCTTCAGTGAAGGCGTCGCCAGCTATCTGACGAATCGCCAGCACAGCGCCGATCCGCTGCGTCAGCTCACCGATCGCGAGCGGGACGTGCTGCAGGAGGTCGCGCGCGGCCTGTCGAACAAAGAGATTGCCGCTATTCTGCACATCTCGGAAGAGACGGTAAAAGTGCATATCCGTAATCTGCTGCGCAAGCTGGATGTGCGTTCGCGTGTCGCCGCCACGGTGATGTGGCTGGAAAGCCGCAAATAGCCAACGAATTTACACTTTCTCCTCAATTTCTCCACGATTTCCCCCGCTGCCGCACGTAGAGTGAATGGCGGCGGCGAATCGTGACAAAGCACATCCGATTTGTCTGTCAGTGCGCCCGTAGCGGGCAGGCCTGGTCGATTTTAACTGTCGTGAGGAGTGTCGGTTTAATGTCGAATTTCTTTATCGACCGCCCCATCTTTGCCTGGGTGCTGGCGATTCTGCTGTGCCTGTGCGGCACGCTGTCGATCAGGTCACTGCCCATTGAGCAGTACCCCGACCTGGCCCCGCCCAATGTCCGCATTACCGCTAACTATCCGGGCGCATCGGCCCAGACGCTGGAAAATACGGTCACCCAGGTGATCGAGCAGAACATGACCGGCATCGATAACCTGATGTACATGTCCTCCAACAGCAGCAACACCGGCCAGGCGCAAATCACCCTCACCTTTACCGCCGGAACCGATCCTGATGAAGCGCGTCAGCAGGTGCAGAACCAGTTGCAGTCTGCGCTGCGCAAATTGCCACAGGCGGTGCAGTCACAGGGCGTCACGGTGAACAAAACCGGTGACAGTAACATTCTGATGGTGGCTTTCGTCTCTACCGACGGCAGCATGGATAAGCAGGATATTGCAGACTATGTCGCCAGCAACATTCAGGACCCCCTGAGCCGCATTGATGGCGTCGGCCAGGTGGACGCCTACGGCTCGCAATATGCGATGCGCATCTGGCTCGATCCCAACAAGCTTATCGCCTATGCCCTGACCACCGGAGATGTGGTCAGGGCTATTCAGTCGCAGAACACACAGGTTGCCGTGGGTCAGGTCGGAGGCCTGCCCTCGGTGGAGAAGCAGGCGCTGAACGCTACGGTCAATGCGCAGTCGATGCTGCAGACCCCGGAGCAGTTCCGGGCCATCACCCTGAAGAACAATCCTGACGGTTCCGTGGTGACGCTGGGCGATGTCGCCAGCGTGGCGCTGGGGGCGGAGAAATATGATTATCTGAGCCGCTACAATGGTCAGCCCGCCTCGGGGCTGGGGGTAAAGCTCGCCTCCGGCGCCAACGAGATGAACACCGATAAGCTGGTGCGGGCGCGCATTGAGGAGCTGTCGCACTACTTCCCGCACGGGCTGGAAGCAAAAGTGGCCTATGAAACCTCGCCGTTCGTCAAAGCGTCAATTACCGATGTGGTGAAGACGCTGCTGGAGGCGATCGTGCTGGTGTTTGGCGTGATGTATCTGTTCATGCAGAATTTTCGCGCCACCCTCATTCCGACCATTGCGGTGCCGGTGGTGCTGTTTGGCACCTTCAGCGTGCTCTACGCCTGCGGATTCAGCATCAACACCCTGACCATGTTTGCCATGGTGCTGGCGATCGGGTTACTGGTGGATGATGCCATCGTGGTGGTGGAAAACGTGGAACGTATCATGCGCGAAGAGGGACTCTCGCCGCGAGCCGCCACCCGGAAATCGATGGGCCAGATTCAGGGCGCGCTGGTGGGTATCGCGCTGGTGCTGTCAGCCGTGTTTGTGCCGATGGCATTTTTTGGCGGAACCGTCGGCGCGATTTACCGTCAGTTCTCCATCACCATCGTGTCGGCGATGGTGCTGTCAGTGCTGGTGGCGATGATCCTGACACCGGCACTCTGCGCCACGCTGCTCAGGCCGGTGGCACAGGGCGAACAGCATGCGGCGCGCGGCTTTTTTGGCTGGTTCAATCGTCACTTCAACCGCAATGCTGAGCGCTATGAGCGCGGGGTCGCGGCGATTCTGCGCCGCGGCGGTCGCTGGCTGCTGCTCTATCTCGGCCTTATCGGCCTGATGGCCTTTCTGTTTCTGCGCCTGCCCACCTCGTTTCTGCCGCTGGAAGATCGCGGCGTATTCCTGACGCAGGTGCAGCTGCCGGCGGGCTCGACGCTGGAGCAGACCGCTCGCGTGGTCGCCAGGGTGGAGCACTACTATCTGACTCAGGAGAAAGCGAACGTACTGTCGGTCTTCTCCACCATCGGTGCAGGCCCGGGCGGCAACGGACAGAACGTCGCGCGTCTGTTTGTGCGGCTGAAAAACTGGGAGGAGCGGCCCGGTGACGATCGCACCTCCTTTGCGATTATCGAGCGCGCGACCAGAGCCTTTCAGCAGATCAAAGAGGGCCGGGTGATAGCCAGCAGTCCCCCCGCGATCACCGGTATGGGCAGCAGTTCCGGCTTTGATCTGCAGCTGCAGGATCACGGAGGCATTGGTCATACCCAGCTGATGGCGATGCGTGACAGGCTGCTGGAGATGGCGGGCAACGATAAGGCGCTGTCACGGGTGCGGCACAATGGCCTGGATGACAGCCCGCAGTTGCAGATCGATGTGGATGCGCGCAAAGCGCAGGCGCTGGGCGTGTCACTGGATACCATCAACGACACCCTGACCACCGCGTGGGGCTCCAGCTATGTCAACGATTTTCTGGATCGCGGCCGGGTGAAAAAGGTCTATGTGCAGGCCGCCGCTCCGTTCCGCATGCTGCCGGACGACATTGACAAATGGTATGTCCGCAACAGCAGCGGCAAAATGGTGCCCTTCTCCGCCTTTGCCACCAGCCGCTGGGAGACCGGTTCGCCACGCCTTGAGCGTTATAACGGCTACTCATCCCTGGAGATCGTGGGCGAAGCCGCCAGTGGCGTGAGCAGCGGCGCTGCCATGGATGAGATGGAGAAGCTGGTTAACGCCCTGCCGCTGGGTGTCGGCTTCCAGTGGAGTGGCGCCTCTTATCAGGAGCGCCTCTCCGGCTCACAGGCCCCGGCGCTCTATGCCATTTCGCTGCTGGTGGTCTTTCTCTGCCTGGCCGCGCTCTATGAGAGCTGGTCGATTCCTTTCTCGGTGATGCTGGTGGTACCGCTCGGCGTCGTCGGAGCGCTGATCGCCACCTGGCTGCGCGGGCTGGAAAATGATGTCTATTTTCAGGTGGGCCTGCTGACGGTAATCGGCCTGTCGGCGAAAAACGCCATCCTGATTGTCGAGTTTGCCAGTGAGATGAACAGCAAAGGGCGTGAGCTGGTGGAGTCTACGCTGGAGGCGTCGCGTCAGCGCCTGCGGCCCATCATCATGACGTCACTGGCCTTTATCTTTGGCGTGCTGCCTATGGCGATCAGTAGCGGAGCAGGCTCCGGCAGCCAGCATGCCGTGGGAACCGGCGTGATGGGCGGCATGATCTCCGCGACGCTGCTGGCGATCTATTTCGTGCCGCTGTTCTTTGTGCTGGTACGCCGTCGCTTCCCGCTGAAAGAGAAGCCGCATGACTGAATGCGGAGCCAATAAAAAGCGGCCCCTGAGATCAGCGGCCGCCTTATTTCTGTGTGTGGTAAGAATGTCAGCAAGCGGGAATGTCCTGCTTTAATCTCCACGTGTTACTTGTTGCGTAACATCGCTTCGATGAATTCTTTCCAGGTTCCCATTTCAGTGTCAATCATAATGCCCTCTCTTATTGTGCTGGCAATATTACGCGTTTTTTTTCGCCAGGTGAATACGTTTACACCTGTTATCACTATCGGCAGCAGCGATGAAAACATGAATATTGCGGATTTTGTAAGCTGACGCACATTTCAGCAACCTCCTGACTACGCAGGAAATATTTCGCTATTAACCCAGCGGTAGACGATTTTTTCAACATGGCGAAATTCTTAATAGCGAAATGATGAGCAGGGTAATGATTGCCCGCTGAATTGATAGCGTTTACCCGGGGGGAAATGATCCTCTGCCTGAGGCTCGCTTTACGCACGATCAGCCGTCAGGGCAGATGCCGCAACGGATCACACTATGCTAAACTCGCGCTTTGGCTGCTTTTTCAGCTTAACGCGCTTCATAACAATAAGGATCAGGCGATGTGCACGCAGTGGGTGATGTTCGGGATAAAAAATTGCGACACCATAAAAAAAGCCCGGCGCTTTTTAACAGATGCAGGCGTTGATTATCACTTTCACGATTATCGGGTCGATGGCCTGAGCGATGCACTGCTGCAGGAATTTATCGATGCGCTGGGCTACGAAGCCCTGCTCAATACCCGCGGCACTACCTGGCGTAAACTGCCCGAGGCTGACCGCGACGCGGTGACCGATGCCCGCAGCGCCAAAGCGCTGATGCTGGCGCATCCCGCCATGATTAAGCGTCCGCTGTTGCGCGCCCCGGATGGCAGCCTGCTCGCCGGTTTCAGCGAAGCCACCTATCAGAATGCTATTCAGGAGAAGCCATAATATGTTTTGCCCGGTCATTGAGCTGACGCAGCAGCTTATTCGTCGTCCCTCTCTCAGCCCCGATGATGCCGGATGTCAGGCTTTGCTGATCGCCCGTCTTGAATCCATTGGCTTTCAGATTGAGACGATGAACATCGACGATACCCTGAACTTCTGGGCCACCCGTGGCGAAGGGGAAACGCTGGCGTTTGCCGGTCACACCGATGTGGTGCCGCCGGGCGATGCCAGCCGCTGGATTAACCCGCCGTTTGAACCCACCATCCGCGACGGCATGCTGTTTGGGCGCGGTGCGGCCGACATGAAAGGATCGCTGGCAGCCATGGTCGTCGCGGCCGAGCGTTTTGTGGCAGCCCGTCCCCATCACAGAGGGCGACTCGCCTTTCTGATCACCTCTGATGAAGAGGCCAGCGGTGCCAACGGCACGGTAAAAGTGGTGGAACGGCTGATGGCGCGCCGGGAACGCCTCGACTACTGCCTGGTCGGTGAGCCTTCCAGCACCGAAGTAGTGGGTGACGTGGTAAAAAATGGCCGACGCGGCTCGATCACCGCCAACCTGATGGTACATGGCGTGCAGGGTCACGTTGCCTATCCGCATCTGGCTGACAACCCGGTTCACCGCGCGATGCCTGCCCTGAATGAGCTGGTGGCGACGGAGTGGGATCAGGGTAATGAGTTCTTCCCGGCCACCAGTATGCAGATTGCCAACGTCCAGGCGGGCACCGGCAGCAACAATGTGATCCCCGGCGAGCTGTTTGTGCAGTTCAACTTCCGCTTCAGCACCGAACTCACCGATGAGATGATCCGCCAGCGGGTCGCAGAACTGCTGGATCGTCACCAGCTGCGTTACACCATTGAGTGGAAACTTTCAGGTCAGCCCTTCCTGACCTCACGCGGAAAGCTGGTTGATGCCGTCGTGAAAGCGGTAGCGCACTATAATGAAATTAAGCCGCAGCTGCTGACGACGGGCGGCACCTCCGATGGCCGGTTTATCGCGCGGATGGGGGCGCAGGTGGTGGAACTGGGGCCGGTGAATGCCACCATTCATAAAATCAATGAGTGTGTGAAAGCTTCCGACCTGCAGATGCTAAGCCGGATGTACCAACGCATCATGGAACAACTGATCGCCTGATGGCGATGTAAAGGAGCAGCAAATGGAATTTATCAAAGATTACTGGTGGATCCTGGTGATCCTGCTGATGGTTGGCGTGCTGATGAATGTCTATAAAGATCTGAAACGGATCGACCATAAAAAATTCATGGATAACAAACCTGACCTGCCGCCCCACCGTGACTTTAACGATAAGTGGGATGACGAAGACGACTGGCCGAAGAAGAAGTAACGAAAATGCCCCTGCTCTGCAGGGGCATTTTTACATCATCGCAATGACATCATCGTCACCGGGTTTTGCCCCGCTTAACGCTTCATCGAAGTAGCGTTTTGGCACCGTGTAGCGCAGATGATTCAGCGCCAGCGTCATGCTGCGGTCATCAATAGCGTGCGCCAGATCGTCGACGATATCGAGCGTGACGTCGCCCCCGCTGGCGGTGAGTCGCTGCTCCGCCTGCTGCGCATGAAACACCGGAATCTGCTCATCATAATCACCGTGGATCAGGTGAACCGTGGTACGGGTGCTGGCTTTCTCCGGCAGGGTAATAAACCGGCCGTTGAACACCACCGCGCGGCCGGCCAGATCGGAATGGGCTTTTACCCCTTCCAGCACCATACTGCCGCCCTGGGAAAAACCGATTAACGCCGTTGCTTCCGGGCGCACACCGCTTTTTTTCTGCCAGTGACGCACAGATTCCACAAACTGTGGCATCGCCGCGTTAACCCGCTGCTGTAGCGTCATATCGTGCAGTTCAGCCTCGCTGAACCACTGACGGCCCGCAGCCGGCGAGCCAACAGAAACCACCAGCGCCTCAGGAAATGTCCGGGCAAACCAGCTGCCAATCTCACCCATAGAATCCGGGTTATCGCCTACGCCATGGTAGAGCAGAAACAGCTGAGCCGTGGTGGCAGGCTGTTGAACGATTACATATTTCAGTGTCATAGTGACCTCCGTTATTCACTCTACGCCAGCTGGCAAAGAATGATATGAGGATTATTTGAACCCGCTGGTCGAATTATTTCAACGACGGGTGCAGCGCATCCTGCCGAATGCCCAGACTTTCCAGGGCGGCTGCCGCCTGCTGACGCAGTACCGAAATCAGCGCCTTGCGTCCGCTTATGCCCGCCTGGTGTGCCAGCCCGCTTAACGCATTCGGTGTGCTTACCGCTGCGGCCAGCAGTGAGTCTGGTGCCGCACTGGCCGCCACCAGACGCTGCAACACCGGCAGGCTCGCTTCCAGTGGGCGCTGCGCCCAGGCAAAACCCGCGGCCAGCTGGATGTCCTGCGCACGCCATCCATCATCACACCTCGCCTCAAACTGCAGCTCCAGCGCGATGTGCTGACGCAGCAGCGGCCAGTCACGCGCCAGCTGTTCTGCCGCGCGACGCTGCAATGCCTCGCCGGCTGCAGAACAGGGCAGGATGGCCATCGCCGCATAACAGCCGCTGCTGGCCTCACGCTGACTGCCAATCCGTACCAGCGTAAAACCACAGGCGCGCCAGAATGACCAGAGAGATTCAGTGTAGCCGAAGCTGACCGAGAGGTAGTCGCGATCGGCGGCGGCGCGGGCGGCAGCGGCCACGAGCTGCTGCCCCATTCCCCGACGGCGGCTCTCCGCGGCCACGGCAATCCGGCTGATGCGCAGCGAGCGCAGGGTCGCCGCCTCAGCCAGACCCGCGTGTGCGGCCAGCGACTGCGCCACCAGATTGCCGCGCGGTCGCCGGGTGCCTGCCCAGACCGCCTGCGCCAGGGCGGGCTCCAGCCCGCCCTCCTCCACCAGCCAGAGCGCCCCCTGCAGACCCGGCGGCTCCCCTGCCCGCCACAGCTGCATACCCGGTGCATCCAGCAGGCGGCGCAGATCGAGCGGCGAGGTGCGGTAATGCGCGCTGGTCAGCAGACGATAGGCGGCCTCCAGCATGGGGAAATCGTGACGCGGGACCGGGTGTGGCGTCACGGCAGAAGCGGGCGTGGCGGCAGCGGCATCCTCAAACAGCAGCGCCGCATTCAGCCACTGCTCCAGCGGATCGTGACGCGACCAGCGCAGCGGCTCATCCAGCGTGAAGTAGCGTGCCTGCGGCAGCCCGGCACAGAATTTAAGGATAAACCCGCGCCCGCTCCCCTCGTAGCCCTGCACGGTGGTAGTCAGCAGGACGCGGGGATAGCGGCTGACCAGCGCCTGCAGCAGCGGAGCCGGGATGGCCGCCGCTTCATCCACGATCAGCCACGACGCCGCTGGTACGGGATCAGACGCCAGCAGGGCATCCGGGGCCATAAAATGGAAAGCCTCAGCAGCAAAGGTCGCCAGCACTTCCGTGGAGGCTCTGGCCGGGGCGGTCACCAGGCACTGCCCGTTCTGCCGGGCCAGCATGCCCGCCAGCGCCGATTTGCCCCGTCCGCGGGCGGCCGTCAGGACCGCGACGCCGGAAGGCATCGTCGCCAGTTGATCGAGTATCGCCTGCTGCTGTTGCGGTGCCTGACAGTGCCAGTGCGGCCAGTCCGGTGGGGGCGGAAAACGGTCAGGCTGATGCTGACGCGCCAGCAGCACCTGCTTATCGCCGATTATCAGCTGTTGCAGATGGCGAACAAAACCGGGCGTCGCGATCGGTTCCGCAACATCTGCCCAGCGCAGGCTATCGTCATCAGGCTGCTGCGACCACTGTCCCCAGGGCGGCACCAGCAGTAACAGCCAGCTACCGGCGCTGAGCGTCCCCGCCAGCGCAGCGAAAGCCTCGGCATGAAAGCCCTGTCGGGCGTCAAAAATGGCGTGATGAAACTCGCGGCCAAGCAGCGTTCGCAGCGCTCCGGGCGGTTTATGCGGTTCGGGAGCGTCAGAGGAACCTGTAAACAGCGGTTCAGGACTCACCTGCAGCCAGTCGCCCGGGAGCATTTCACGCCACTCTGCGGCCCGCATCACACACCAGGCCGGGTCGCCGCTGATCACCGCCAGACGACGGACACCGGCCTGCTGCATTAGCTGCGTCTGCTGTGGCAGAGACATCAGTTGCTGGCGAAGGTGTTGCACTGTCCCGGATCGCCACCATCAAATCCGCGCTTGAACCAGGTGTAGCGCTGCTCAGAGGTGCCGTGGGTAAAGCTGTCCGGCACCACGCGCCCCTGACCTTTCTGCTGCAGACGATCGTCACCAATCGCCTCGGCAGCATTCAGCGCCTCCTGCAGATCGCCCGCTTCCAGGATGTTTTCCTTCTGCATGTAGTGTCCCCAGACACCGGCAAAACAGTCCGCCTGCAGTTCCATTTTGACGGAGAGCTGATTGACCTGCGTCTGGCTGGCGCCCTGCTGCATTTCACGCACTTTTGGCTCAATGCCCAGCAGCTTCTGCACGTGGTGACCCACTTCATGGGCGACCACGTACCCCTGAGCAAAGTCTCCGCCCGCGCCCAGTTTCGTCTTCATCTCGTCGTAGAAGGAGAGGTCAATGTAGACGGTCTGGTCAGCAGGACAGTAAAACGGTCCCATCACTGACTGGCCGGTGCCACAGCCGGTGCGGGTTGCGCCGCGATACATCACCAGCTTCGGGGCCACATATTGCTTGTTCATCTGCTGGAACAGTTTGCCCCAGGTATCCTCAGTGGTAGCCAGAATCACCTTCGTGAATTTCGCCGCCTCATCATCATTGGCGCTGACGCTGCGCTGCTGCTGACTGGTCGGTGCCACGTCGCCGCCGGTCAGCAGTCCGGTGAGGTCGTAACCGTAATAGCCTGCTACCGCCACCACAATCAGCAGCACGATGCCACCTTTGCCACGTGGCAGACGAATCTGGCGTCCGCCGCCGCCAAAACCGGATGACTGATCGCGACGGTCCTCTACATTGTCGCTCTCGCGACGCCCTTGCCAGCGCATGCTCTACTCCCTTTGATAATCTTCAGATGGCATGATTTTAGTTGTGCGAAGAAGCAATCACCAGCTTTACGCCAAAATGAAAAAAGGAGAGCCGGGGCTCTCCTTTTTATGTTCTGCACGGTCGTCAGACTCAGTCGAGTTTAACGCCCAGTCGCTGTGCCACCGCCTCATAGGCTTCCACTACACCCCCCAGGCTCTGGCGGAAACGGTCTTTGTCCATTTTATCCAGCGTCTCTTTGTCCCACAGGCGCGCACCGTCCGGGGAAAACTCATCGCCCAGCGTCACTTCACCGTTGAACAGACCAAACTCCAGTTTGAAGTCGACCAGAATCAGACCCGCCTCGTCGAACAGCTTGCTCAGCACCTCGTTAGCTTTAAAGGTCAGCTCCTGCATCCGCGCCAGGTTCTGTTTACTGACCCAGCCAAAGGTTTCGCAGTAGGATTCGTTGACCATCGGGTCATGCTTTGCATCATCTTTCAGGAAAAGATCAAACAGCGGCGGATTAAGCACCATGCCCTCTTCCACGCCCAGACGTTTTACCAGCGATCCTGCGGCGCGGTTACGCACCACACACTCTACTGGTACCATCTCCAGCTTCTTGACCAGCGCCTCATTATCGGACAGCAGCGCTTCCATCTGGGTCGGGATACCCGCTTCCTGCAATTTGGTCATGATGAAGTGGTTAAACTTATTGTTAACCATTCCCTTACGATCAAACTGCTCGATTCGGGCGCCATCACCTGCTGACGTATCGTTGCGGAATTCGAGTATCAGCAGATCCGGGTTATCGGTGCTGTATACGGTTTTCGCTTTACCGCGATACAACTCAGCTCGCTTTTGCATCTTGTTCACTCCAGACTTGAAATAACGGGTGTTCAGCGGCCAGCGCCGCTGCGGCGATTGCCTTGACGCAATCGTTTACTTCGCCGCGCGCTATTATGCCAAAAACAAAATAAAAAGGCCGGAGAATCTCCGGCCTGAGGCAACTTTATTTGTTCAGCGCCGCCTGGAACACGGCCACCAGCGCATCGTTCTGCGACTGGGTCAGCACATGCCCTTTCGGGTCGATGAATTGCAGACTGGTGCGGTTGTCGAGATCGCCGACCTGCACTTTGTAATCGCCGTTCGGCAATTCCGGATCTTTCGCGCCCACGGAATCCCAGTCGCTGCTGCTCAGTGACTTGTAGGTCACCTTCATGCTGCCGGTGGAGCGGGTGGTGTCAGTCACCTCCATGCCAACGCGTTTCATTGCGTCTGGCAGACGCTGCCAGGCCACGTTGTAAGGCGTTCGCAGGATCAGCATAGGCAGACCGGTATCATCGGCACCGCTCTGCACATCGATCGCGCCGTTCACCCGACCGGATGCCGCGTTTTCACTGGCGGTATCGATCTTGTCCATGCCGGTGCTGATGTCATTCAGCATCTGCGCGGTGTAACGCTGGATCTGGGCAGGTGAAGTGATGGTTTTCCCATCCTGCTGCAGCTCCAGCAGACGCACGGTCAGCAGCTGCTGATAGCTCTGCGACTGCACGCTGATCTGGTAGCGACCGCGGTACTGCTGATCTTCATCCGCACGGTTCCACTGAACCCAGTCGGTCGTCAGCTGCTGACCGGCATCATTGCGGGAGGCGATCGGGAATTTGTAGGACTGCACCACATTGACGACCTGCGACCAGACCGAGCCACGGCTGTTATCAATGATCAGCGCGCCGGTGTTGTTACTGAACTGCGCGCGGGTGCCGTTCATCAGTGCCAGCGGCTGTGCTGGCGGACGGATGTCCAGCTGCTTGCCGGTAGGGCCCTGACTGGCGGTGCGGGGCACATCATAGTCGCCACGCTGCACCGGCAGGATCATCCCGGCAGGCGCTTTCAGCTCATGCAGTTCACTGGCCTGAAGATAGGATTCGTCGCCGCTGACCTGGCGCTTATAACGCTGATCGGTTGAACAGGCCGACAACAGCATCAGGGTAGAAAGCCCCACCACTGTGGCAATTGTTGACCGCTTTACTGAGTAATTCATTCAAACTCCCTAAATTATCGCAAACCCGCTTTCACCAGCGCCTGTTCCACTTTCGGCTGGCTGGCTGCTGTCAGTGGCGTCATTGGCAGACGCAGCGTGTCGTTAGCGATTAATCCCAGCTGCTTCGCTGCCCATTTCACCGGGATAGGATTGGGTTCACAGAAAAGCGTCTGGTGCAGGTGCATCAGACGCTGATTCAGGCGGCGTGCCTCGACGAAATTGCCCTGCTGTGCGAGCTGGCAGACTTCCGCCATTTCGCGCGCAGCCACGTTCGCGGTCACCGAGATGACGCCTTTGCCGCCCAGTTGCATAAAGTCCAGTGCCGTCGCGTCATCGCCACTCACCAGAATGAAATCTTCATTAACCAGCTCTTGGATCTGACTAACCCGCGATAAGTTCCCGGTTGCCTCTTTGATTCCGATAATATTTTTGATTTCGGCCAGGCGGGCAACGGTTTCCGGCAGCATGTCACAACCGGTACGTGAGGGAACGTTATAGAGCATCTGTGGCAGGCTGGTGCTGTCAGCAATCGCTTTAAAGTGCTGGAACAGCCCTTCCTGCGTCGGGCGGTTATAGTAAGGGGTGACGGTCAGGCAACCCACCACGCCGGAATGTTCAAAACGCTTCGTCAGGGAGATGCCTTCAGCGGTGGCATTAGCCCCGGTTCCGGCAATCACCGGAATACGGCCATCGGCCAGTTCCAGGGTCAGCATCACCACATCGCCATGCTCTTCATGACTCAGGGTGGCAGACTCGCCTGTGGTGCCGACGGAAACGATCGCCGCGGTGCCGCTGGCGACGTGATAATCAATCAGTTTTTTCAGACTCGACCGGCAGACATTACCGCTGTCATCCATTGGCGTAACGAGTGCAACAATACTTCCCGTAAACATTGGCGATCCCCTCGACAAACAAGTGCTTCATGGTACGTTTTACGCTTAGGGAAAAGCAAGCAAGCCACGCTATTCCCGCGCTTGTCAGCAGTTTTTTTTATGTTTACCTTATGGTTATTAGCGAAAGCAGAGGAAAAGCCATTTTGTCGCAATCTCAGCCCCATCATCTGGTGATCACCGCCCTCGGTGTTGACCGTCCGGGTATCGTCAACACCATTACCCGACACGTCAGCAGCTGTGGTTGCAATATTGAAGACAGTCGTCTTGCCATGCTCGGGGATGAGTTCACGTTTATCATGCTGCTGTCCGGCAGCTGGAATGCGATCACGCTAATTGAATCGACGCTGCCGCTGAAAGGGGCAGAGCTGGAGCTGCTGATCGTCATGAAGCGTACCAACGCGCGGTTACGCCCGCCGATGCCGGATACCGCCTTTATCCAGGTTGAGGTCGCCGATTCACCGCACATCATCGAGCGCTTTACCGATCTCATTGATAAGCATCAGATGAACGTGGCCGAACTGGTGTCGCGCATCACCCCCGCGCAACAGAGTTTGCCGCCGACACTCTATATTCAGATGACGGCACACAGTCCGACACGCACCAGCGGCACCACCTTTGAGCAGGCGTTCAATGCGCTGTGTCAGGAGCTGAATGCCCAGGGCACGCTGCGCCTCTATAGTGTGTCAGACGCCGACAGCAGCGAATCTGTCAGCGCGGTGCGCTAAGCTTTGCAAATAAACCGGAGTTATTTCTCCACATTACTGCCACTGAAACGTGACCGGCTATGTGGTGAAATACCCCCTGATGGTAACGTTCCCTCTGGTTGTTTTTCGCTGGATGGTGTATTACCCACAGCCTGAATAAAAAAATGGAGAGATGTGATGAATCCACTGAAAGCCGGTGACACCGCACCCGCATTTAGCCTGCCCGATCAGGACGGCGAACAAGTGAATCTGACCGACTTCCAGGGACAGCGCGTTCTGGTCTACTTCTACCCGAAAGCGATGACGCCAGGCTGCACCGTGCAGGCGTGCGGTCTGCGTGACAACATGGATGAGTTGAAAAAAGCGGGTGTGGAAGTGCTGGGTATCAGCACCGACAAACCGGAAAAACTGTCACGTTTTGCGGAAAAAGAGCTGCTGAACTTTACCCTGCTCTCAGATGAAAACCATGAAGTCTGCCAGGCGTTTGGCGTCTGGGGTGAAAAAACGTTTATGGGTAAAACCTATGACGGCATTCATCGCATCAGCTTCCTGGTGGATGCAGAGGGCAAGGTTGAGAAAGTGTTTGATAACTTCAAGACCTCGAATCACCACGACATGGTGCTGGATTACGTCAAGTCCGCCTGATCTTAAGGGCGCGGTAGCCTGGGTGCCGCGCCCTTCTTCTTTCTCTTTTCCCGCCCTCCCCGCTTCCCGAACCGTTAAGATCGGACCACGATGACGCAGTTGCGCCCGGCATTCTTTGCCTCATAAAGCGCGGCATCCGCCTGTTTCAGGCTCACTTCCAGCCCGGCATCCTGCGTTCCTTTCCAGGCCGCGACGCCGATAGAGAGGGTAATCCGCCCCACATCCCTGAGCCAGGCTTCTGCAATGCCCTGCCGCACCCGCTCTGCGATGACCTGCGCTTCATCCAGCGACGTTCCTGGCAGCAGCATCAGAAACTCCTCCCCACCGTTGCGGCACACCACATCCGAGTGACGGGCGCTGGCACGCAGCGTGCTGGCCACCTGCTGAATCACCCGATCACCGACGTCATGGCCCCAGCTGTCGTTAACGTTTTTGAAATGGTCGATATCCAGCGCCAGCACCGCGAAAGGCTGGCGCAGCGTGCGGTAATACTCCAGGACCGCGTTCAGCCCGCGGCGATTCAGCAACTGGGTGAGCGGATCGGTCTGCGCTTCTGAGCTGAGACGGCCGATTTTGTCCTGCACCAGGCCGATACCGGTGAGCAGTGCGCGCTTCACCTGTGCGGCCTCAAAGTACCAGGCGCTGATACCGCCAATCTCCTTAGAGACGCCCTGCGCATCCATCCGGCTGGCTTTGCGCGCCAGCTGAAACAGCGGGCGGGCGATCAGTCGCGCCAGCACCACAGCCACCAGCAGGGTCAGCAGTGCAAACGGCACCGAGTTTTTCAGCACTTTCATTAACAGCCCGGAGAGCGGATCGAGCGTGGCATTGATGGGCTTCAGGGCCACCACCGTCCAGCCGGTGGTCGGAACGACGGCATAGCCTGCCAGCTGCGTGGATTCTCCCGCACCGGTCATCATCAGCGAGCCGTTAGTCTCCTCACCGTTGGGACTGACGATGGCAGGCAGAGTTTTGCCCACCAGCTGACGATTCTGGTGATACAGCACCTCATTATTACTGTCGAGCACATAGACCGTGGTGCCATCGCGGTAGAACTGTTCACCCAGCAGCGCATTCAGAATACTTTTCTTTTTCAGATAGATGGTGCCGCCGACGTAGCCCAGATAGTCGCCCTGTTCGCTCCAGATCGGCCATGAGACAAACACCAGCAGATTATTAGCCGGTGACAGCGTCGGTTTGCTGATTGCCGGCTGCCGCAGCGTCAGCGCTTCGCGCGAGGCATCACTGGTGAGATGCATGCCTTTCAGGGTCAGGGACTCAGGCGAGATCGCTTTGACCACACCCTGCCCGTCCACCACCACCACCGAGTTAAAACTGGTGGTCTGCTCACGCAGGCGGTTGACCTCACTGCTCAGCAACGCATCATTATTGAAGTCACGGCTGAGCTGATTGGCGCTGAAGTGCAGCTGTGACTGCGCCAGCTGGAAGAAGATTTCGCTGGTAGAGGCGAGCTTGGCGGCATAGGCGCGGTTAGCTTCAAGCGTGGAATCGATCAGCACCTGACGCTGCACCCGCCAGGTGGCGTAAAGTGTGTTGGCGAGCGTAATGACAATACTGACAATGACCAGCAGGGCGATGAGATTGCGCAAATCGGCTTTAGGCCGAAACAGCTTTAGCATGGCGTTGCCGCCCCGAAGAAGGAAGTCATGTCATGAATGCCTGATTATTTTTTTAATGAAAGCCAGCTGATAATCCGGGCTTAAGTCTACACCCTGCTGGCCTTTTTGAGCAGCATTAAGACAAATTTCAGCCGACTAAATACAAATTATCCTGGCACTGATTTAATGATCAGGGCTTCCCATCTGACAGGGAAAAATCACGATAGATAGTGGTCCCGAATCCCGGTAAACATGACGTTTTATTGTGGGAGGCGCGGCAATTAAGGCCAGCCTGAAGCGACAGGGTGCATCCGGTAAGAAGAAAGGAGTAAGACCGGTCCGCCTTACAGGAAAGCAAAGCACAGCAGATGACAGCGGCAATAACGCCGCTGTCAGGAGGATCAGAGCATCAGGAAGGCGTAACCGCTGTTTTCCAGGGTGGCGACCGTGGTGCCGCTGGAGATCGTGTGGGTGACCATCGGGTCGATCCAGTCACGCTCCAGCTGGTGAAACGCCACTGACTGGTCACAGATAGTGACCTGCACACCCGCTTTTTTCAGTTCGCTGATTAATTTCAGGTTCGGGTTATCGACACCGTAGGCTTTGCTGAACTGCGCATTATTCAGGGCAGATGAAACCGCGTCGCCGTTAATGGATACCACAAATTTCAGCTGGTCGAGCGGCACACCCGCCGCATAATAGAGGTTGGTTACACGCGCGACGCGCTCCAGACCGAGATTCGGCTTACGAATATCCCCTTCACTGCGGTTGATCTGAAAGACGATTTTATTACTCAGGCCTGTCGTTGTGCCGGGTTTAAAGGCTGGCGTATCGACATAATGTATTTTGCCGTAGCCCTCAATTGCTGGTGTACTCCAGAAGTCGGCAGGCTCGGTTTTATTCTCCGCCAGTTTATCGCTGGCCTTACCAAATAAAGCGGGCAGCTGTAAAACATTGCCGCCAATAAATCCCGCGACGGCTGCCACCACCACTAAAGCTGCTGGACGCATCAGATATTCTCCCGATTAAATAAAACGTTAATTACATTGCCAGCCACGCATACCCCTGGTTTTGCAGCGTTGAGACCGTGGTTGGACTGGAAAGCGCATGCACAACGGATTTATCAATCCAGTTGTTGGGATAGTGGTGGAAGGCCACCGACTGATCGCACACGGAGACTTTGACGCCCGCCTGATTCAGCTCGTTAATCAGCTTCAGGTTGGGATTGTCGATGCCATAAAACTGTTTGAAATGGGTGTTATCCAGCATGGCGGGGGTCGCGTCACCGGTAACCGAAACCACAAACTTCAGCTGATCGGCCGGAACGCCAGAGGCGATATAAAGATTCACTACCCGCGCGACGCGCTCCAGTCCCAGATTGGGTGCGGTCATCGCGCCATCGCTGCGGGTGATCTGAAAAACAATTTTATTACTCAGACCCGGCACCGGCTTAAAAGCGGCATCAGGCTCATAATGAATTTTGCCGTAGCCTTCAATCGCCGGTGTACTCCAGAATCCGGCGGGTTCCTGAGGCTCTGAGGCAAAATGGCGTGTGACTTTGTCATAAATAGTGCCACTCTGTGTAACAGCCGCACCCACTACGCCACCGATAATGGCGATTAACGCGTACGAAATAGCTGAACGCATAACACTTCTCTCCGGCAAATAATCTCTGGCCGATTCAGGACTGAATCAGGTCGGCTATCTATATCACAGCGCGGACGTGATTCTCTCCTGAAGGAAAGGCGGGCAGGCACGCTGCTGATGACAGCAGAAATGATTCACCGCCTGAATTAATCGAAAAATTTCATTAGCGACTTAAAACCGTCTTCTTATCACTGGCCCGCGATAAGGGCCGCCTTATTTATGGCGACAGGGGAAAGATTTAAAAAATAACAGCCAGCGTTAAATAGAAAAAAACAGATATGGCCGGAATAACGATTGAATTTATCAATGTAAAAAAAGGATTAAACCCATGCGTTTCGCTGTTTTTTTCAGATTTGGCCTGGAAAAAATCATGCCATATTCAGTTTTTTTGAGTGAATTTACATAAATTTAAAAAAGAAAGCGGATTAACGTCAGAAGACCGACAGAAGATTCTGCTTTATTCATGCCGGACTCAATCAGCAGGGTAAATAAGCCGTTGTATAATTGCGCGGCGGCGCGGGCAATCCCCTGCCCCGGCTTATCCGTTTAACTACGGTTTAGGTTTCAGGAATGTTCAAATTTTTTCGTTATATCCGCTAATCTTGCACAAACCGCGCCGCCGGCTGGCCCCGAAAACAGCATTTCTTTCTTTTCGGGCACTGGTTAAGATAGGCGCAAACCGTCGTTATCTGCGGAAAAGGGAACCTACCCGCTGCGCACCTGTCTCTTTTCAGAGCCTCTCTACAGGATTAAGGCATGTTGAACCGGTTAAAAAAAACGCTGATCGCCGCGCTTCTGCCGACGCTCATTCTGTCCACGCTGTCACCGGCTTACGCTGATGTCAGTGATTCTCTTCCCGATATTGGCACCACGGCCGGTTCGACGCTGTCGATTAATCAGGAGCTGCAGATGGGCGACTTCTATGTCCGCCAGCTTCGCGCCAGCGCACCGCTGATCAACGATCCGCTTCTTAATCAGTACATCAATCAGCTCGGCCAGCGCCTGGTTGCGCACGCTGACTCGGTGAAAACGCCGTTCCACTTCTTTCTGATACAGAACGATGAGCTGAACGCCTTTGCCTTTTTTGGCGGCAATGTGGTGCTGCACTCCGCGCTGTTCCGCTTTACCGAGAATGAAAGCCAGCTGGCGTCGGTAATGGCGCATGAGATTTCTCACGTTACCCAGCGCCATCTGGCGCGCGCGATGGAAGATCAGAAGCGCAATGCGCCGCTGACCTGGGTCGGTGCGCTGGGCTCCATTCTGCTGGCGATGGCGAGTCCGCAGGCGGGCATGGCCGCACTGACCGGTACGCTGGCGGGCACCCAGCAGGGGATCATCAGCTTTACCCAGGGCAATGAGCAGGAGGCAGATCGCATCGGGATTCAGGTGCTGCAGCGCGCCGGATTCGATCCGCAGGCGATGCCGAACTTTTTGCAGAAGCTGGCCGATCAGAGCCGCTTCTCGTCAAAGCCACCGGAAATTCTGCTGACGCACCCCCTGCCCGACAGCCGTCTGGCGGATGCCCGAAACCGCGCCAACCAGATGCGGCCAGTAGTCGTGCAGTCGACGGAAGATTTTTATCTGGCGAAGGTCCGGGCGCTGGGCATGTACTCCACCGGGCGCAATCAGCTTACTGACGAACTGCTTAGCCAGTATGCCAGCGGCAATTCGCGTGAGCAGCTGGCCTCACAATATGGCAAAGCGATACAGTTTTTGCAGGCGAAGAGTTTTGCCGACGCGAAGCGGATTATGACCCCGCTGCTGGCGAAGCAGCCCGGTAATGTCTGGTTCCTCGACATCATGTCCGATATCGATATCGGTCTGAACCAGCCGCAGCAGGCGATTGCCCTGCTCACCGCGGCTACCGGGGCGAAAAACAGCCCGGTGGTGCAGCTCAACCTGGCGAATGCCTATGTAGAAGCGAAACAGTATGCCAGCGCCAGCCGCATTCTGAATCGCTACACCTGGGCAAACAAGGATGACCCCAACGGCTGGGATTTACTGGCGCAGGCGTCTGCTCAGCAGGGGCTGAATGATGAGGAGCTCTCGGCGCGGGCCGAGAGTCTGGCACTGAATGGTCAGCTCGATCAGGCGATTAGCGCACTGAGCAGCGCCAGCGCCCAGGTGCCGCTCGGCAGCCTGAAACAGGCGCGCTACGATGCCCGTATCGATCAGCTGCGTCAGTTGCAGCAGCGTTTCAAACAATATCAGAAAGGCTGAGAATGACAGCCGGAAAGGGAGAGCCTGACATGGTGACGATTTACCACAACCCGCGCTGCAGCAAGAGCCGCGAAACTCTGGCCCTGCTGAACGCCCGCGGCCTGACACCGGAAGTGGTGCTCTATCTGCAGACGCCGCCTGACCGCGAGACGCTGCAGAGTCTGATGCAGAAGCTGGGGATGCAGAGCGCACGCCAGCTGATGCGCACGAAAGAAGCGCTCTACAGCGAACTGGCGTTGAGTGATAAAGAGGAGAGTGCGCTGCTGGACGCGCTCGCCGCCCATCCGAAACTGCTTGAAAGGCCGATTGTGATCAAGGGCGATCGGGCGCGAATCGGACGTCCGGCGGAAGCGGTGCTCGACATTCTTTAAAGGCCGAGCGTCTCTTTAACGAAGGGAATGGTAAGTTTGCGCTGGGCGCTGATCGAGGCACGATCCAGCCGATCCAGCGTTTCAAACAGGGTGCGCATTTCACGATCCAGTCGCTTCAGCAGGAAACGTCCCACATCCTCCGGCAGCTCAAAGCCGCGTAACCCGGCGCGCAGTTGCAGCGCCTGCAGTTTATCTTCATCGGAGAGCGGCTGCAGGCGATAGATCTGCCCCCAGTCCAGGCGCGAGGCGAGATCCGGCAGCTGCAGATTCAGCTGGCGCGGTGGACGATCGCCGGTGATGAACAGCCGCGTGTTGCCGGTTTCCAGAATGCGGTTATAGAGATCGAAGATCGCCATCTCCCACTCCGGCTCACCGGCAATGCACTCAATGTTATCGATGCAGACCAGTGACAGCTGCTCCATCCCCTCCAGCACTTCCGGTACAAACCAGGTGCGTTTGTCCAGTGGCACATACCCGACCGCTTCACTGCGTGCGGACATTTCGGCGCACGCGGCGTGCAGCAGATGACTCCGCCCGCCGCCTTCGCGTGACCAGAAGTAGAGATAGCTGCCATGTTGTTGGCTGAGAGCGCCTTTCAGCGCGGCAATCAGCGACGGGTTCTCCCCCGGCCAGAAGCTGGCGAAGGTTTCATCGTCAGGTAAATAGAGTGGCAATGACAATTGTGCCGGCGTGTTCAGAAGCACCTCAGCAAGAGAACAAGCAAAAAATCGGGGGAAGTCTACCACAGTTTTCAGAAAGAGATGAATGGGGCGTCCCTGCCCCGATCCTGTCCGTCACGATGCGATCAGGGCTCGCGGGATTCTTCGGCGTCCAGCACCACTTCTTCCGGACGCAGCAGCGAGATCACCCGGAAGATCAATGAGAGTCCGACGCCCACGATTGTCGCTAACGCCATGCCCTTCAGCTCTGCCGCGCCGATGTGCACCTTCGCGCCGCTGACGCCAATGATCAGGATCACCGAGGTCAGGATCAGGTTTTGCGCTTTGTTGTAATCGACTTTCGATTCGATCAGGACGCGGATACCCGAAGCGCCGATCACGCCATACAGCAGCAGCGACACGCCGCCCATAACCGGCACCGGGATCGCCTGGATCACCGCCGCCAGTTTGCCGACGCAGGAGAGCAGGATCGCCAGAATCGCCGCACCGCCAATTACCCAGGTACTGTAGACACGGGTAATCGCCATGACGCCGATGTTTTCGCCGTAGGTGGTGTTCGGGGTGGAGCCAAAGAAGCCGGAGATCACCGTCGACAAGCCGTTGGCGAACATTGAGCGATGCAGGCCGGGGTCGCGGATGAGATCTTTCTTCACGATGTTAGCCGTGACCACCAGATGCCCGATATGTTCGGCAATCACCACCAGCGCGGCGGGGAGAATCGTCAGCATCGCCACCCATTCAAAGCGCGGCGTATAGAAGGTCGGCAGGGCAAACCAGGGGGCACTGACCACGCCGCGCCAGTCCACGATGCCCATAAACGCGGAGAGCAGATAACCCGCCACCACGCCGACCAGGATAGGGATGATCGCCAGGAAGCCGCGGAACAGCACCGAACCAAATACCGTGACGGCCAGGGTCACCAGCGAAATCAGCACCGTTTTACTGTCGGGTGCACTGCCTTCTGCCGGCAGCAGGCCCGCCATATTGGCCGCTACGCCCGCCAGCTCCAGACCGATTACGGCGACAATCGCGCCCATCGCCGCTGGCGGAAACATCACGTCCAGCCAGCCGGTTCCCGCGCGTTTAACAATCAGCGCCACGAGGCAAAAGAGCACCCCGCAGAGGATAAATCCTCCCAGCGCCACCTCATAGCCCAGCGGCAGTAACAGCAGTACCGGCGAGATAAAGGCGAAACTGGAACCGAGATAGGCGGGGATTTTGCCCTTACAGATAAAGAGGTAGATCAGCGTGCCGACGCCGTTAAACAGCAGAACCGTCGCCGGGTTGATGTGAAACAGAATCGGCACCAGTACCGTAGCACCAAACATGGCGAACAGGTGTTGCAGGCTGAGTGGAATGGTTTGCAGTAACGGCGGTCGTTCAGTGACGCCAATGGCGCGACGAGTCATCATTTATCCCCTTATGTTATTTTCCCCACGGGTGCGCGCTTCAGGCACAGCCTCAGGCACGCGGGTCAGCCCTGCGGCAAACCCGCCCCGGTCGGAGAGCTTTTTTTTGCAAAAAAAAGCCGACTCTCTGGTCGGCTATGCGATTTATTTGGTTCCGAAAATCTTGTCCCCGGCATCGCCGAGTCCGGGAATGATGTAACCCTTCTCATTCAGTCCCTGATCCACGGACGCCGTGTAGAGCTCAACGTCAGGGTGTGCCTTCTCCAGTGCAGCGATCCCTTCCGGGGCGGCAACCAGTACCAGCACTTTAATGCTGGTGCAGCCCGCTTTTTTCAGCAGGTCGATGGTGGCGATCATTGAGCCCCCGGTCGCCAGCATCGGGTCTACCACCAGCGCCAGGCGCTCTTCGATGTTAGAAACCAGCTTCTGGAAATAGGGAACCGGCTCCAGCGTCTCTTCATCACGGTAAACCCCAACCACGCTGATACGGGCGCTGGGAACGTGCTCCAGAACCCCTTCCATCATGCCAAGACCGGCACGCAGAATCGGCACCACCGTAATCTTTTTGCCTTTGATCTGATCGATTTCAACCGGGCCGTTCCAGCCCTCAATGGTGACGCGCTCCGTTTCCAGATCGGCGGTCGCTTCGTAGGTCAGCAGGCTGCCCACTTCAGACGCCAGCTCACGAAAGCGCTTTGTACTGATATCATGCTCACGCATCAGGCCCAGTTTATGTTTGACCAGCGGGTGTCTGACTTCCACGATCTTCATTGGTGTTCTCCCGGAATGAGTTGAGCTAAAAAAAATCGCGGGATTATACCGCCTTTTCCGCTCTGCGCCACCTGTCCTTGCGCAAAGCCGCGAGTCTGGCCGGGATAAAACAAGGATTAATGAAAATTGTCCGATGCGCAATCCCGGACTCGCAAACGTTTGCCTGCACTGTTAGAATTGCCGCGCTTTATTTTAACCACCAACCGCAACTCGCGTGGGGACCTCGCAGTGACCGACAAAACCTCTCTCAGTTACAAAGACGCCGGTGTTGATATTGATGCTGGTAATGCCCTGGTTGACCGTATTAAAGGCGTAGTGAAAAAGACGCGTCGCCCGGAAGTGATGGGTGGACTGGGCGGTTTTGGTGCGCTTTGCGCGCTGCCGCAAAAATACCGTGAACCCGTGCTGGTCTCCGGCACCGATGGCGTTGGTACCAAGCTGCGTCTGGCGATGGATCTCAAACGTCACGACGCCATTGGTGTTGACCTGGTGGCGATGTGCGTTAACGACCTGGTGGTACAGGGTGCTGAGCCGCTCTTCTTCCTGGATTACTACGCGACCGGCAAACTGGACGTGGACACTGCCTCTGCGGTGATCACCGGCATCGCCGAAGGGTGTCTGCAGTCAGGGTGTGCGCTGGTCGGCGGTGAAACGGCCGAGATGCCAGGCATGTATCACGGCGAAGATTACGACGTGGCCGGTTTCTGCGTGGGCGTGGTGGAAAAATCAGAAATCATTGATGGCAGCAAGGTGCAGGATGGCGACATGCTGATCGCCCTCGGCTCCAGCGGCCCGCACTCCAACGGCTATTCGCTGGTGCGCAAGATTCTGGAAGTCAGCAACACCGATCCGCTGACCGAACAGCTGGAAGGCAAACCGCTGGCTGATCATCTGCTGGAACCGACCCGCATCTACGTGAAAAATATCCTGAGCCTGATTGAACAGGTCGATGTGCATGCTATCGCACACCTGACCGGCGGCGGCTTCTGGGAAAATATTCCTCGCGTGCTGCCCGACAACACCCAGGCGGTGATTGATGAGAAGAGCTGGCAGTGGCCGGCCGTCTTCAGCTGGCTGCAGCAGGCCGGTAACGTCAGCCGTTTCGAGATGTACCGTACCTTTAACTGCGGCGTCGGGATGGTCATCGCCCTGAGCCCGGCCGACGCGGATAAAGCGATCGCGCTGATGGAAGCGGCCGGTGAGAAAGCCTGGAAGCTCGGCGTGATCAAAGCGTCAGAGGCGGAAGAGCGTGTGGTCATCAACGGATGAAAAAGCTGGTTGTACTGATCTCCGGCAACGGAAGCAATCTTCAGTCCATCCTTGACGCCTGCGCCAGCGGGCGCATTCACGGCAGCGTGGCTGCCGTGTTCAGCAACCGCGCCGCTGCCTTTGGCTTAACGCGGGCGCGTGAGGCGGGCATCCCGGCTCACGCGCTGGCCGCCAGCGATTTCACCGACCGGGACGCTTTTGATCGCCAGCTGATCGCTGAGATTGAAGCGTACTCGCCCGACCTTGTCGTCCTGGCGGGGTATATGCGTATTCTCAGCAGCGCATTCGTGGCCCATTTTCACGATCGCCTGCTGAATATTCACCCTTCCCTGCTGCCGAAATATCCGGGCCTGCATACGCACCGTCAGGCGCTGGAGAACGGTGACAGCGAGCATGGCACGTCGGTGCACTTCGTCACTGACGAGCTGGATGGCGGGCCGGTGATCCTGCAGGCAAAAGTGCCGATTTTTGCCGACGACACGGAGGCGGAGATCACGGAGCGGGTGCAGCATCAGGAGCACGCCATCTACCCGCTGGTCATCGACTGGTTTGTTGAGGGACGGCTGGCGATGCGTGACGGTAAGGCCTGGCTGGATGGCGAACCGCTGCCGCCGCAGGGCTATGCTAACGACTGATACACAGGAAGTCCCACAGACAGCGGATAAACCTGAAGCGATGGGGGCCTGTGTCCGGAGTAAAGCATAGCGGGCCATGGAGGGCCCGCGCTGAGCCCGCCATGGAGGGCGTCTTTTGCGTCTTTACGCAGGATACAGGCCCCCTGAGCCGATGTGATATCCCGCACAGCGCCCCTTTCCCGTTGCGGACTCAGCCGTAACGCCCCGTAATATAATCTTCGGTCCGGCGCTGTTTCGGCGCGGTGAAGATACGGTCGGTCTCATCAAACTCCACCAGCACGCCCTGATGCATGAATGCGGTGTAATCTGACACGCGAGAGGCCTGCTGCATATTGTGGGTCACCAGCACCAGCGTAAAATGCTGCTTCAGCGTGGTCATCAGCTCTTCAATCACCAGCGTCGAGATGGGGTCCAGCGCAGAGGTCGGCTCATCCAGCAGCAGAACCTCCGGTTCAATCGCAATAGCGCGGGCAATCACCAGCCGCTGCTGCTGTCCGGTCGAGAGCGTCAGCGCATTCTGAGACAGCTGATCTTTCACCTCGCCCCACAGTGCCGCCGCACGCAGCGCACGCTCACAGGCTTCATTCAGCACCCGCCGGTCGCGTACCCCCTGCAGGCGCAGCCCGTAAACCACATTCTCATAGATCGACTTGGGAAACGGATTCGGCCGCTGAAACACCATCCCGACCCGACGCCGCAGCGCGGAGAGATCCTGCTCCGGTCGCAGTATCGGCAGCGAGCCCAGCAGCACCTCTCCCTCAACCCGGCAGTGATCGATCACATCATTCATGCGGTTAAAGCAGCGCAGCAGCGTCGATTTACCACAGCCTGAGGGACCAATCAGCGCGGTGATCCTGTTTTTCGGCACCTGCAGCGAAATATCCTGCAGCGCCTGGCGCTCGCCATACCACAGCGACAGATGGTTAACGGTAAGCGCCATATCCGTGTCGGACGTCATAGTCATAGCCTGTTATTGAGTCATAAGGCGATAGCGTTCACGCAGACGGTGACGCAGGGCCATCGCCAGCAGATTAAGCGACAGAATAATCAGCACCAGCAGCAGCGCGGTGGCAAACACCAGCGGCCGGTCAGCTTCAATATTCGGGCTCTGAAACGCCAGGTCGTAAATCTGGAAGCCCAGATGCATAAACTTGCGATCCAGATGCAGATAAGGAAACACCGCGTCTACCGGCAGCTCCGGCACCATTTTTACTACCCCCACCAGCATCAGCGGTGCGGTTTCCCCAGCCGCCCGCGCCACCGCCAGGATCAGACCGGTCAGCATCGCGGGCACCGCCATAGGCAGCACCACATTCCACAGGGTTTCCGCCTGCGTTGCACCCAGCGCCAGCGAACCCTGTCGCAGACTGCTGGGAATACGGGACAGCCCCTCTTCGGTCGCGACAATGACCACCGGCAGCGTCAGTAACGCCAGCGTCAGTGAGGCCCACAGCAGCCCTGGCGTGCCAAACGTCGGATTGGGCAGTGCGCTGGCGAAGAAGAGCTGGTCGATTGTGCCGCCCACCAGCCAGACGAAAAAGCCCAGGCCAAAGACGCCATAGACAATCGAGGGGACGCCCGCCAGATTGACCACCGCAATACGCACCAGCCGGGTCAGCGCATGACGTCCGGCATATTCGTGCAGCCAGATTGCCGCGATCACACCCAGCGGCATTACCACCACCGACATCAGCAGCACCATCAGCACGGTGCCGAAAATGGCCGGAAACGCGCCCGACTCACTCTCGCCCTCCGCAGGGGAGTCGCTGACGAAGCGCCACAGCTGATGCAGGAAATGCAGCATTTTGCCGCCTGCCGTCATCGCATTGGGCTTCCAGCTGTCCACAATGTCGGTCAGCGGAATCGCATGTTCGGTGCCGTGCACATCCCGCAGGATCAGCAGATCGCGCTGACTCTGCTGCTGCAGAGAGGCCAGCGTCTCACTCAGCTGATTGAAACGGCGCTGCAGGGCGGCCTGATTGGCCTGAAATTCCGACTCGGTCTGCAGATCAAAGCGTCCGGCGGCCCGTCGTGCCTCCGCCTGCTCGTCTAACTGCTCCCGCTGGCTGTTGAGACGCGCCATATCGACCCGGCGGATCTGGCTGGCCTGGCGCACCAGGGTCTGCACCTGCCCGAGCCGTTGATGCAGCAGCGCATCCGGGTCTCTGGCGGTTAACTCTTCATTGTCTTCACGCAGCCCGACAAACCAGCCATAGGCCTGACCGTGGCCGCGCCGCTGCAGCACCATGACATCGGCGGGCTGAGTGACCTGCGCCGCCTGACGGCTGTAAACCACGCGGAAATCGGGCGCATCCCACTCCCGGTTACCGGTCTTAATCAGATAGCGATGAACCTTCTCACCCTGGTTGCCCTGCTCATCGGCCGGGGCGGGAAAGTGCAGCTGATGCTCCAGCGTTTCACCCAGCAGGCGCGTCTCGCCGCCGTCCGGCTGGCTGAAGCTGTAAAGGTCAACGCGCTGCGGCCAGAAGGCACGCACCCCCTGCCAGGCCAGCAAACCAATCAGCAGCATAAAAGCGAGCAGGCAGACGGCTACCGCGCCGGCGGTTAACCACCGCCAGCGATCGTTCTGGCGCATCACCTTCATGCCTGCTCCTCCTGCTGACTGTATCGCTGACGCAGCCGCTGACGGATCAGCTCTGCAATGGTGTTGATAACCAGCGTAAACAGCAGCAGCAGCAGAGCGCTGAGAAACAGCACCCGGTAGTGAGCACTGCCCGCCGCCGCTTCCGGCATCTCGATAGCGATATTGGCGGACAACGCGCGCAGGCCGCTGAACAGGCCCCCTTCACTTTGCGGGGTGTTGCCGGTCGCCATCAGCAGAATCATGGTTTCTCCCACGGCGCGCCCCAGGCCTATCATCAGCGCGGCAAAAATACCGGCAGAGGCACCGGGCAGCACCACGCGGGTCAGCGTCTGCCACGGCGTCGCGCCCAGCGCCAGCGAGCCCTGTCCCAGCGCCGCGGGGACGCTGAACAGCGCATCTTCCGAGAGGGTAAAGATCAGCGGCACCAGCGCAAAGCCCATCGCCAGCGCGGCCACCAGCAGATTTCGCTGTTCATAATGCGGCAGCCAGTCGCCGGCATCCGGCATAAACCGAGCGGGCAGCCACAGCGTCAGCAGCGTCACTGACAGCAGCAGCGGCAGCAGAATCAGCACTTCGCGACCGGGCTGACGCCAGCGCGGCGGTAAGCGGGCGCTGAATACCCCGCACAGCAGCAGCGCGCCCGCCAGGGTGAGCGGCAGCAGCAGCACCCCCAGCAGGGCCTGCCCGATGTGCGGTGCCAGCCAGAGTCCGGCAATCAGCCCGACCACCACACTCGGCAGCGCCCCCATCATCTCTATCGCCGGTTTAACCCAGCGTCGCAGGCCGGGGGCCATAAACCACGCGGTGTACATGGCGGCGGCCAGCGCCAGCGGCGTGGCAACCAGCAGCGCTAACCCGGCCGCTTTCAGCGTGCCCGTCACCATCGGCACCAGACTGAACTTTGCCTGATAGCCGTCGCCCGCGGCGGTCGACTGCCAGACCCAGTCCGGCGCGGGATAGTTCTCATACCAGATTTTCTGCCAGAAATTACGCCACGTGACGTCGGGCCACGGGTTATCGAGCCGCAGCATCTGCCAGTGTCCGGGCCGCTCAATCAGCAGGCTATCGCCGCGGGGTGAAAACTGCGCCTGTACGATGCCGGGCGCCAGCTGACGCTCCAGTATCGGGCCGCTCTGCTTGCTGGCGAACAGCCGCAGCAGCCCCTGCCTGCTGAGTGTGGCGAACACGCGACGGTGCGGCTCCGTCACCAGAAGCGTCTCACCGTCGCTCTGCGCGAAGGTCTTTATGCGCTGGAGGCGCGGCCCCTGCTCGCCGGCCACAGCAAACCACTGTGTCACGCCGCTGCGATCCTGAATCAGCAGGCTTGCACCGCCCACCAGCAGGTGCAGGCTTTGCGGCGGCTGCGGCAGGGTGTGCGTTTCGCGTAATGAGGCCTGTGCATCACCGAGCTGCCAGACGCGCAGCAGATTGCCTTCCGTGGTGTAGAGCAGATCGCCTGTCGGTGAAAGCGCCAGCAGATCAAGCTGACGCTGAGGCAGCGAGAGAATAGCAGCCTGACGATCGGTGCCGATCGTCAGCACCTGAAGTCCGGCCTGGGTGAGCGCCGCGATACGCCATTGATCGGCATGGCGGGTTGCCAGCGCCATCTTCGTCACCGCGCCAGCGGGTAAATGAAAGGGTTTGTCGCCCAGCGGAAAGCGCCACTGCTGGTCGGCTGTGGGCTGCAGCAGCGTCAGTGCTCCCTCAATATTGAGCAGCAGCGTCTGCCCGTCGGCACTCTGCACAATCGCACCCGGTGGTGGCGTCAGCGCCAGTGCCGGTTCTGCGGGCTGCCCATCCAGCGGAATAAAGCGCGCCGCGCCGCGATCGCTGATACGCCAGCCGACCTTGTCCTGATTGCCCATCGCTAATGCAGGCGCACGATCCCAGAGTTGCTGGCTGGAGGCGATTTGCAGACCCGGCGCCGTAAACAGCGGCAGTACCACTCCTATCAGCCAGCAGAACAGCAGCAGCATCAGCAGCAGGATCGCCACGCCGCAGCAGGTGACCAGCCGCCGCGTCAGGCGGTCAATGGCACGACGCTTACGATCGCTGAATTGGACAGGAATGTGGTTTACGCTCATGCGGTTCCGGCAGCAGGCTGAAATAAGCCGCTATGTTGCCCGTAGCGGGTTGATAAGACAACTCCTGGCGTTGGACAACGCTGCCATACTCTCGCCATAATGTTCAGGGACACTGGATCTTCAGTCCTGCAACCGCTAAATGGAGTGAGAATGGGTCAGGTAAAGCTTTATATTGAAAAAGAATTGAGCTGGTTATCCTTTAATGAACGGGTTTTGCAGGAAGCGGCAGATAAAAGCAATCCACTGATTGAGCGGATGCGCTTTCTGGGTATCTACTCCAACAACCTCGATGAATTCTATAAAGTGCGTTTTGCCGACCTGAAACGCCGTATTCTGATCGGTGAAGAGCAGGGTTCCGCCAGTACGCCACGTCATCTGTTTAAGAAAATTCAGCAGCGGGTGATGAAGTCCGATCAGGAGTTCGATGCCCTCTATAACGAGCTGCTGCTGGAGATGGCACGCAACCAGATCTTCCTGATCAACGAACGTCAGCTGTCGCCCAATCAGCAGGCGTGGCTGCGTCACTACTTTAAGCATGAGCTGCGTCAGCACATCTCGCCGATTCTGATCACCCATGAAACTGACCTGACCGAATTTCTTAAAGATGACTACACCTACCTGGCGGTCGAGATTATCCGGGGTGACGACATCCGCTATGCGCTGCTGGAGATCCCGTCCGACAAGGTGCCGCGCTTTATCAATCTTCCGGCGGAGCCACCGCGTCGCCGTAAGCCGATGATCCTGCTCGACAACATTTTACGTTACTGCCTGGATGATATTTTCAAAGGCTTTTACGACTACGACGCGCTCAACGCCTATTCCATGAAAATGACGCGTGACGCCGAGTACGATCTGGTGACGGAGATGGAGTCGAGCCTGCTGGAGCTGATGTCCTCCAGCCTGAAGCAGCGACTGACGGCAGAGCCGGTGCGTTTCGTCTATCAGCGCGATATGCCGGAGGCGATGGTTGAACTGCTGTGCCACAAGCTCTCTATCTCTAACTTCGATTCGATTCTGCCCGGCGGTCGCTATCACAACTTTAAAGATTTCATCGGCTTCCCGAACGTCGGCAAAAACAACCTGATAAATCGTCCGCTGCCGCAGATCCGCCACATCGGCTTTGACGGCTACCGCAACGGCTTTGATGCGATCCGCGACCGCGACGTGCTGCTCTATTATCCTTATCACACCTTTGAGCATGTGCTGGAGCTGCTGCGTCAGGCGTCGTTTGACCCGAGCGTGCTGGCGATCAAAATCAATATTTACCGCGTCGCCAAACACTCGCGCATCATGGATGCGATGATCCACGCCGCGTATAACGGTAAGAAGGTCACGGTGGTGGTTGAGCTGCAGGCGCGCTTCGATGAAGAAGCCAACATCTACTGGGCTAAACGCCTGACCGAAGCCGGTGTGCATGTGATTTTCTCCGCTCCTGGCCTGAAAATCCACGCCAAGCTGTTCCTGATTTCACGCCGTGAAGGGGAAGAGATTGTGCGCTATGCCCACATCGGCACCGGCAACTTTAACGAGAAGACCGCCCGGCTCTACACGGACTACTCCCTGCTGACCGCCGATGCGCGTATCACCAACGAAGTGCGTCGGGTGTTCAACTTTATTGAGAACCCCTACCGGCCCGTAACGTTCGATCACCTGATGGTGTCTCCGCAGAATTCACGCCGGATGCTGTATGAACTGATCGACACCGAAATCGCCAATGCCCAGCAGCAGAAGCCCTCCGGCATTACTCTGAAAATAAACAATCTGGTGGACAAAGGGCTGGTTGATCGGCTTTATACAGCCTCCAGCGTAGGGGTAAAAGTCAATCTGCTGGTGCGTGGCATGTGCTCACTGATCCCGGATCTGCCGGGGATCAGCGAGAACATTCGCGTCATCAGTATTGTTGACCGCTATCTGGAACACGATCGCGTCTATATTTTTGAGAATGGCGGCGATAAAAAGGTGTTCCTCTCCTCCGCTGACTGGATGACGCGTAATATTGATTACCGTATCGAGGTGGCGGTGGCGATTCTCGATCCACGCATCCGGCAACGCATACTCGACATTATTGCCATTCAGTTGAGTGATACGGTGAAAGCCCGCATCGTCGACAAAGAGCTGAGTAACCATTACGTCCAGCGAGGCAATCGCCGTAAAGTGCGCTCGCAGCTGGCCATCTATGATTACATCAAGAAACTGGAACAACCTGACTAAATCCTATGCCAATTTCTCATAAAAGTACACCTAAACCCCAGGAGTTTGCGGCGATTGACCTGGGCTCGAACAGTTTCCATATGGTGATTGCGCGGGTCGTCGACGGTGCGATGCAGGTGCTGGGTCGCCTGAAGCAGCGCGTCCATCTGGCTGACGGGCTGGATGCTCAGCACAAACTCAGCGAAGAGGCGATGGAGCGCGGCTTAGCCTGTCTGGCGCTGTTCGCCGAGCGCCTGCAGGGGTTCAGCCCGAGTAACGTGACGATTGTCGGCACCCATACGCTGCGTGAGGCGGTAAATGCCGAAACCTTCCTGCAGCGGGCGGCTGAGGTGATCCCCTACCCGATCGAGGTGATTTCAGGTCATGAAGAAGCGCGCCTGATCTTTATGGGCGTGGAGCATACGCAGCCGGAAAAAGGCCGCAAGCTGGTGATCGACATCGGCGGCGGCTCGACCGAGCTGGTGATTGGCGAGGATTTTGAACCGCAGCTGGTTGAGAGCCGCCGCATGGGCTGCGTCAGTTTCGCCCAGCTCTATTTCCCTAAAGGGGAAATCAGTCGTGAAAACTTCCGTCGTGCCCGTTTAGCGGCCGCGCAGAAGCTGGAAACGCTGGCGTGGCAGTATCGTCTGCATGGCTGGAAATATGCGCTGGGGGCGTCCGGAACCATCAAAGCCGCCTGTGAAGTGCTGCAGGCGATGGATGAGAAAGAGAAGCTGATCACCCCTGAGCGTCTCGACAAGCTCTATGACGAGGTGATGAAGCATAAATCCTTTGCGGCACTGAGCCTGCCGGGCCTCTCTGAAGAGCGCAAAAACGTCTTCGTGCCGGGACTGGCGATTCTCTGTGGCGTATTTGATGCGCTGGCGATCCGCGAGCTGCGCCTCTCTGACGGTGCGCTGCGTGAAGGTGTGCTCTATGAGATGGAAGGCCGCTTCCGCCATCAGGATATTCGCAGCCGGACCGCACAGAGTCTGGCGAATCACTACGCCATCGACAGCGATCAGGCGCGACGCGTGCTTGACACCACCGAGCAGCTTTATGTGCAGTGGAGCGAGCAGAATCCAAAGCTGGCCAATCCGCAACTGGCTGCGCTGCTGAAGTGGGCGGCCATGCTGCATGAAGTGGGCCTAACTATTAACCATAGCGCGCTGCAGCGCCATTCCGCCTACATCCTGCAAAACACCAACCTGCCCGGTTTCAATCAGGACCAGCAGATGCTGCTGGCTGCGCTGGTCAGATTCCATCGCAAAGCGATTAAACTCGATGAGCTGCCGCGCGTCACGCTGTTCAAGAAAAAGCAGTTTATCCCGCTGATTTTCCTGCTGCGCCTGGGTACGCTGCTCAATAATCAGCGCCAGGCCACGACGCGCCCGGATGCGTTAAGCCTGAAGTGTGATGACGGCCACTGGACGCTGACCTTCCCGGCAGGCTATTTCAGTCAGAACAACCTGGTTCAGCTCGATCTCGAACGTGAGCAGGTTTACTGGAATGACGTGACGGGATGGAAACTGATCCTTAAAGAAGAAGCCTGACCTTACGGGCGCCTGGCGCCCTTTTAACTGAACTGATGACTATGACACAACCAACCACACTGCTTTCAGGCGCAAACTACTTCGCCGAAACCTATGGCCTGACTCCGCCTCACTCTGAAGTGGTTGCGGCGCTGCCCCAGCTCACCGTCGGCAAGGCGCTGGATCTTGGCTGTGGCGTGGGCCGTAACACGCTGTTTCTGAATCAGCAGGGATTTGACGTGACGGCGTGGGATCACAATCCACAAAGTCTGGCGCGCCTGCAGGAGATTGTGACGCAGGAAAACCTCAGCGGTATCCACACCGCGCAGCATGACCTGAACACGACGCGCTTCAATGGCGGCTATGACTTTGTGCTGTCGACCGTGGTGATGATGTTTCTGCAGCCGCAGACTATTCCACAGCTGATTGCGGACATGCAGGCCTGCACGGTGAAATATGGCTTTAACCTGATTGTCGCGGCGATGAACACGGACGATATGCCCTGCCCGGCTGATTTCTCTTTTGCGTTTAAATCGGGTGAACTCAGTCACTACTATCGCAACTGGCACATCGTGAAGTACAACGAGCATCCCGGCCAGCTGCACCGTAAAGATGAAAACGGCCAGCGCATCACCTGCCGCTTTGCCACGCTGCTGGCGCAGAAAGCGAGTTACTGATCATTATCTGCTGTTTTTTACAACAGCGATTGATTTCATCGGGCGACTGTGACTAAATATTGCAATCGCCCCGATGAGGGTCACTACAGGAACCACCCCGCGTGAACAGCGCTATTTCTCCCCGAAGACGTCAGAAAACCGGCACCATGACCCGCATCGTGTTGCTGATCAGTTTTATCATTCTCTTTAGTCGCCTGATTTTCATCCTGCCTGCTGCCTTCGAACATCATCAGCAACAGAAAGCGACGCCTGGACCGGTTACAGTGACATCAGGCGATACCCGCTAACGCACAGTCCCCTTCTGAACTGAATTTAAAACGTTATCCGACCGATCGGACGCTTTTTTGCATCCCTTTTTCAGGCGAAACGCTACACTTCGTGCTGGTGCTTTCAGACTAAAGGGATCCAATGTGTCTGCCTCTCACTCTCAACGTTTAAGTGAAACCCGTCATCGCATTCTGACGCTGCTGCTCAATGAACACGATCTGGTTGATGCCCTGCTGGAGAAATCCGGCGATCGCCCGCCTGAACAGCAACGTGAAAATGCGGCCCAGCGTGAAGCGCTGGAACAGGATATTCTTCAGCTGCATGCCGCTGACCTTGCCGATATTCTCGAAGCCCTGCCGGAAGAGGAGCGCCAGGCGCTGTGGCGGCTGGTGCCAAACGAGCGGCGCGGTCACGTGCTGGTTGAAGCGTCAGAAACGGTCTGGGCCAGCCTCACGGAGGAGATGAGCGACCGCGATATCCTGCGCGCCATCCAGCCGCTGGATATCGACGATCAGGTCTGGCTGGCGCGCTATCTGCCGCGTGACCTGACCGGACGCCTGCTGGCCACCGTGGAACCTGGCCTGCGCGCCCGGATGCTCAGCATGGTGCAGTTTGACCGCGATCGCGTCGCCAGGGTGATGGATTTTAACATCCTGACGGTGCGTGAAGATGTCACGCTGGCGACGGTGCAGCGTTTCCTGCGCAAGCGCAAAAGTATGCCGGGCGGCACCGACAAGCTCTTCATCACGAATAAAGATAATCAGCTGCTGGGTGAACTGCTGCTGACCGATATCCTGCTGAATAAGCCCAAAACGCTGGTGAGTGAAGTGATGAACGCACGCCCCACCACCTTCCAGCTTAATGACAAGGCAGAAGACGCCGCCAGCGCCTTTGAGCGTTATAACCTCATCTCTGCCGCCGTTACCGATGCAAAAGGCAAACTGATTGGCCGTGTAAGCATTGAAGATATCATCGACCTGGTCAACGCCGAAAACGAAAGCAATATCCGTAAGATGGGCGGTATCAGTCAGGAAGAGGATGTCTTTGCCCCGGTGCATAAGTCAGTCCGTAAACGCTGGGCCTGGCTGGCGATCAACCTCTGTACCGCCTTTGTTGCCTCACGCGTTATCGGGCTGTTTGAAGGGACCATTTCGCAAATCGTCGCCCTCGCGACACTGATGCCAATTGTGGCCGGGATCGGGGGCAATACCGGTAACCAGACGATCACCATGATTGTGCGCGCACTGGCGCTGCATCAGGTGGAGCCGGGTAACTTCTCGTTTCTTATTGTCCGTGAACTGGGCGTGGCACTGATCAACGGCCTCTTCTGGGGCGGCATCATGGGCGGCATCACCTGGCTGATGTATGACAATATGGCGCTGGGCGGCGTTATGATGCTGGCCATGGCGCTTAATCTGCTGCTGGCGGCGCTGATGGGCGTGCTGGTACCGCTGGTGATGACCAGACTGAAGCGCGATCCGGCCGTCGGCTCCAGCGTTCTGATTACCGCCATTACCGACACCGGCGGATTCTTTATCTTCCTGGGACTGGCGACGCTGTTTCTGACCACGCACTGACCCTCAGGCGTGCAGACCGTAGCGTTGCAGTGACCCGCTGAGATTACGCTGGCGCGTCACCTGCGCCAGTTCCCGGGTCGCCACCGGCAGCACATAGTTACCGCGCTGGTTCAGCCACTCCAGCACATCCGCCAGGTGCCAGATGGCGGTTTTGCCGTCATGCACCGGCAGCGGAAATGGCGGGCGGTGGCTGAGCATCAGCTTGCGCATGTTCTGGCGCGACATACCGATCAGCTCGGCTACATCAGTCAGTCCCACAAAGTCAGGCGCCGCTTCCACCAGCGTGGCACCCGGTATCGCGCGCAGGACCGCCGCTTCTGCCTCTGCCAGTGCCTCCGTCGCAGAGCCTGACTCCCGGGTAAACTCCAGTGCGATTCGCCCCGGCATCCCCAGACCAATCAGCGCATCGTCACAGCCGGCTGCGGCCAGCCCTTCCATCATCTCATCTGCCGGCGCATGCCCTTCCGGCAGGCTGAACCGTAATGTAAAACAATATTCCATATGCCTCTCCTTACGCACTCTCAGGACGTCAGATAGTCACAATTGTCGACCACTCGCCGGAGCGCACGGGCATGGTTATGCGCATTTTTTGGCGTGCTCCAGATACAGGTCAGACAAAACTCCCCGCAGCGGCATCTCAGCAGCGTGTTCGGGCAGTACATTTTGCCCCAGGCGTGATGACCGCCCGTAACGACCAGCCAGCCGTGGGATTCGGCATAACGTAACGCCGCTTCGATCTCTTTATCAGGATGCCGCTTCCTTGCCATCTGTCCTCCACTATCCTGCCGTCGGATTAATGAGTTGTCAACTGACAACCAGAAGAAATATTCTTATCCGGCTGAGCATGCGCAGACTTTTTCACACAGTAAAACGGTCAGGATCTAAACTGGAAAACGTTACGCAAAAAATGTCAGCGCGATGCTGGCAGCAATCACAACTCACGACGGAGAAACTATGTTTAAAGCAGAGGATTTTGTTCAGTCGAAAACCGGTGGCCCTAAAATGCAGGTATTACGCGTTGAAGGTGACACCCTGTATTGCGCACGGGTGGATGATGCGACCAAAAAAGAGATTGAAGTGAAGGCAGAGAGCGTCAACCTCTATCACGAAGAGGGCGATTTTGGCGTGTGCTGAGGCAAACTGGCCCCGTTAGCGGGGCCAGACGATCAGGGCTTATCCTGCTGCAGGTTGTCGTTGCCCAGCCCGCCAATAAACGGCAACCGCAGGCGGAACGGGGTAAAGTCGAGACCCATGTTCAGACCCAGCAGATTCACTTCAAATCCCTCTTCCGCTCCCAGCGTGACGCCCGCCACACCCAGAACCGATACCTGCAGACCTCGCCCGGATGGCGGCAGCCCGACCGGACGCCACAGTGGCCGGTAATCTTTGCCCAGGGCATTGGCAGGCAAATCGAGTTTTAAGGCCGGCACTTCGCGACCAATGTGCGCCAGAAAAGTATTGCTGTTGGGCCCCGGCCACGCGTGATAGGTCGTCGGCCAGGGATAGGATTGAATGGCCGCTTCAATCTGCGGGATCATCGCTTCTGCCTCGGGTCCGCGATGGTTCACCAGCAGCCGCGGTTTTGCACCATACCAGTAGCCATCGGGAAGATTGGTATTGTGACGCACTTTATCGCCACTGCCCCAGCTGATCACTTCATAGCGATTGTAGTGCGTTTCACCGGCACGTTTGAAGATGATCCAGGGATGCACCGCGACCCGCCCTTTCCAGCCATAGGTGGGCGCGGCATAGATTTGCACGATAGCCAGATTAGCGAAGGCGCGCGGGTCAGGCGCAATACCGGCTGAATCGCGTCGCGCCGACCACCAGCCACCCCGCTCTGCGGTTTCGCTGTGACGGGTCGCCTGGGCGATACTGGCTCCCAGAGAGAGCAGCAATACGACAACAAAAAACAGGCTGAACACTTTGAGTGAAAGCATGACAACATTCCTGGTGGCGTCAGAATCAGGAAACGCCCGGAGAGAAGGCAGTTTCCGTAAGCGGCGGCTTTGAGATATGGACAATCGGTAAAAGCGGCGAGTCAAAAGCGGGCGTCAGACAGGAAACCCGACGTGCTTTTGCTGACCAGCAGAATAGCGCAATTTGCGGCAAAGTGAACAGAAAATCACCAGGTTCGGGTGCAGATGTGCTGAAAGGTTAAAACGGCGGATCGGCAGGCAGCCAGGGCAGAAAAAAGCCCGCTGAGAAGCGGGCCTGAACATCATCAGGGTTAACCGGCTACAGGCCGATTACTCCCACTCGATCGTCGCCGGTGGCTTACCGCTGATGTCATACACCACGCGGGAGATCCCGTTGATTTCATTGATGATGCGGTTAGAAACGCGGCCCAGGAAATCATACGGCAGATGCGCCCAGTGAGCGGTCATAAAGTCGATGGTTTCCACCGCGCGCAGTGAAACCACCCAGTCATATTTACGGCCATCGCCCATCACACCGACCGAGCGAACCGGCAGGAAGACGGTGAATGCCTGACTGACTTTGTTGTAGAGATCCGCTTTGTGCAGCTCTTCGATGAAGATAGCATCGGCACGACGCAGCAGATCGCAATACTCTTTCTTCACTTCGCCCAGCACGCGCACGCCCAGACCCGGGCCCGGGAACGGATGGCGGAACAGCATGTCGTACGGCAGGCCCAGCTCCAGACCAATCTTACGCACTTCGTCTTTGAACAGCTCTTTCAGCGGCTCAACCAGACCCATCTTCATCTCTTTCGGCAGGCCGCCAACGTTGTGGTGCGACTTGATGACGTGCGCTTTACCGGTGGCTGACGCCGCCGATTCAATCACGTCCGGATAGATGGTGCCCTGCGCCAGCCACTTAACGTCTTCCAGCTTCAGCGCTTCTTCGTCAAACACTTCCACAAAGACGCGACCAATGGTTTTACGCTTGGCTTCAGGTTCATCAATACCCGCCAGTGCGTCCAGGAAACGCTGCTCAGCCGGGACATGGACGATGTTGAGACCAAAGTGATCGCCAAACATATCCATCACCTGCTGCGCTTCGTTCAGGCGCAGCAGACCGTTATCCACAAACACGCAGGTCAGACGGTCGCCAATGGCACGGTGCAGCAGCATCGCCGTTACCGATGAATCCACACCGCCAGACAGACCGAGGATAACTTTGTCATTTCCTACCTGCTCACGCAGACGTTCTACCGCATCTTCGATGATTTTGGCTGGCGTCCACAGGGCTTCACATTCACAAATGTCGATGATGAAGCGCTCAATCATCCGCAGGCCCTGACGGGTATGGGTCACTTCCGGGTGGAACTGCACGCCATAGAAACGCTTCTCTTCGTTCGCCATGATGGCAAACGGACAGGTTTCGGTGCTGGCAACGGTTACGAAGTCAGCCGGGATAGCGGTGACTTTATCGCCGTGGCTCATCCAGACATCCAGCAGCGGTTTACCGGCCGCACTGATCGCATCTTCGATGTCACGAACCAGAGCGCTTGGCGTGGTCACTTCAACCTGCGCATAACCGAACTCGCGTTCGTTTGAACCGGCAACGGCGCCGCCCAGCTGCATCGCCATGGTCTGCATACCGTAGCAGACGCCCAGGACCGGCACGCCAGCATTAAAGACATATTCCGGCGCTCGCGGGCTGTTCAGTTCGGTGGTGCTCTCCGGGCCACCGGAAAGGATGATGCCGCTTGGGTTGAACTGGCGAATCTGCTCTTCGCTCACATCCCATGCCCAGAGTTCACAGTAAACGCCAAGCTCGCGCACGCGGCGTGCCACCAGCTGAGTATATTGCGAGCCGAAATCGAGAATCAGAATGCGATGCTTATGGATATTTTCCGTCGTCATTGAGGGGGTTCCAGAACGGTGACTTAATAAATAAAAGCGCCCGGCTGAAGCCGGGCGGGAAATCGAAATTACGAGCCCATACGGTAGTTCGGTGACTCTTTGGTGATGGTCACATCATGTACGTGACTCTCATTGATGCCAGCGCCGCTGATGCGGACAAACTCCGCTTTAGTGCGCAGGTCATCAATGGTCGGGCAACCGGTCAGGCCCATGCATGAACGCAGTCCACCCATCTGCTGATGGACGATCTCTTTCAGACGGCCTTTATAGGCCACGCGGCCTTCGATGCCTTCCGGCACCAGCTTGTCAGCGGCGTTATCGGTCTGGAAGTAACGGTCTGAAGAGCCTTTGGACATCGCGCCCAGTGAACCCATGCCGCGATAGGATTTAAATGCACGACCCTGGTAGAGTTCGATCTCGCCCGGAGACTCTTCGGTGCCCGCCAGCATTGAACCCACCATGACACAGGAGGCTCCCGCCGCGATCGCTTTTGCGATATCACCGGAGAAACGGATACCGCCATCGGCGATGACCGGAATACCGGTGCCTTCCAGTGCAGTCACGGCGTCAGAGACGGCGGTGATCTGCGGAACACCGACACCGGTGACGATACGGGTGGTACAGATAGAGCCAGGGCCGATACCGACTTTGACCGCGCTGACGCCGGCCTCAACCAGTGCCAGTGCGCCGGCACCGGTAGCGACGTTACCGCCGACAATTTCGAGGTCCGGATATTTAGCACGGGTTTCACGGATACGGGAGAGCACGCCTTCAGAGTGACCGTGAGAGGAGTCAATCAGCAGCACGTCAACGCCCGCAGCAACCAGCGCATCGATACGCTCTTCGTTGCCTGCACCGGCACCGACAGCGGCACCCACACGCAGACGGCCCTGCGCATCTTTACAGGCGTTAGGCTTACGTTCGGCTTTCTGGAAGTCTTTAACGGTGATCATGCCCAGCAGATGGAAGCTGTCATCCACGACCAGCGCTTTCTCTACGCGCTTTTCATGCATTTTGTGCAGCACGACATCACGCGCTTCACCCTCTTTCACCGTCACCAGACGATCTTTCGGGGTCATAACCGCAGAAACAGGCTGAGAGAGATCGGTCACAAAGCGCACGTCACGACCGGTGATGATACCGACCAGTTCATTGTCGCGGTTAACCACCGGATAGCCTGCAAAGCCGTTGCGCTCGGTCAGCGCTTTGACGTCAGCCAGTGGGGTGGTCGGCAGTACGGTCTGCGGTTCAGTCACGACGCCGCTCTCATGTTTCTTCACCTTGCGCACTTCGTCCGCCTGGCGTTCAATCGACATATTTTTATGGATGAAGCCAAGGCCGCCTTCCTGTGCCAGCGCAATTGCCAGACCCGCTTCGGTCACGGTGTCCATGGCAGCGGAAAGCATAGGAATGTTTAAACGGATGTTTTTGGTCAGCTGTGTGCTGAGATCGGCCGTATTAGGCAGGACGGTGGAGTGAGCAGGAACGAGCAGAACGTCGTCAAAAGTGAGTGCTTCTTTAGCGATTCTTAACATGGCAATACTCCACCTCGGGTGATTGAGATTAGATAAAATATTGCCGCGGCATTATACAGGCCGTAATCGATTGCCTCCACTATTATTTACGAAAAACTCTTGATCCGCACTGGCAGCCCTGTAGTATCGGTGAATTAACCTGCTGATTTGGAATTTGATCTTCGTCACATGTCGCTGCCATCCAACGCCAATATTTTTACCGTCAGCCGTCTCAATACGACAGTGCGTCAGCTGCTGGAGAAAGAGATGGGCCTGGTCTGGATCAGCGCCGAGATCTCCAATTTCACTCAGCCGGCTTCCGGTCACTGGTACTTCACGCTGAAGGATGATGGCGCTCAGGTGCGCTGCGCCATGTTCCGCAACAGCAATCGTCGCGTCACTTTTCGTCCGCAGCACGGACAGCAGGTGCTGGTACGCGCCACCATCACCCTTTACGAGCCTCGTGGCGACTATCAGCTGATTGCCGAGAGTATGCATCCGGCGGGCGAAGGGCTGTTGCAGCAGCAGTTTGAACTGCTGAAGGCAAAACTGTCGACCGAAGGATTGTTCGACCCGCAGCATAAGCAGCCGCTGCCGGAACCGGCGCGTCAGGTCGGGGTGATCACCTCGGCGACCGGCGCCGCCCTGCACGATGTGTTACGCGTGCTGCATCGCCGCGATCCCTCCCTGCCCGTGGTCATCTATCCTACTGTCGTGCAGGGTGTCGATGCGCCTGCGGCTATCGTCCGGGCGATTGAAGTCGCTAACCTGCGCAATGAATGCGACGTTTTAATTGTCGGGCGCGGCGGCGGTTCGCTGGAAGATTTGTGGAGCTTTAACGACGAACGGGTAGCTCGCGCAATTTTTGCCAGCCGCATTCCCATCGTCAGCGCAGTCGGACACGAAACCGACGTCACCATTGCCGACTTCGTCGCAGATTTACGCGCGCCCACACCGTCGGCCGCAGCAGAAATTGTCAGCCGCAATCAGCTTGAATTGCTGCGTCAGCTGCAGTCACAGCAGCAGCGGCTGGAGATGGCGATGGATTACTATCTGGCGCGCCAGCAGCGGCTTTACAGCCGCCTGGAACATCGCCTGCAGCAGCAGCATCCGCAGCTGCGTCTGGCCCGCCAGCAGACTGCCCTGTTCCGCCTGCAGCAGCGTCTGGGTGATGCGATGGAAACCCGCCTGCGTCTCGCTACCCGTCAGCAGGATCGCCTGCAGCACCGGCTCAGTGCCCAACAGCCGCAGCCGCGCCTGTTCGAAGCGCAGAAGCAGCTGCAAAGCTGGCACTACCGCCTGCAGCAGAGCATGACAACGCAACTGAGCAGCGGAAAACAGCAGTTTGGTCAGCTGGTAGCGCAGCTGGAGGGCGTCAGTCCCCTGGCCACGCTGGCACGCGGATTCAGCGTCACGACCGACACCACCGGACAGGTGGTGAAACAAACGGCGCAGCTGCAGAGCGGCGACCTGCTGCGCACCCGTCTGGATGATGGCTGGGTCGAAAGCCAGGTCACACAGTTACTGCCTGAGAAAAAGCGTCGCCGCAAAACCGCCTCCTGACCCGCTCCGCCCTCATCGCCCTTCCTTTCCAGTTATGGCTGGTCTCATTTACCGCGTGCATTCGCCGTGACCGGTCTATACTTTCTGGTACATCTCTGCTGCCAGAGCGTTTCAGATGGCCTGTCAACGTGGTCTGCCTGACGGGTCTGTACTCTCCGGTACATCTCTGCTGCCAGGGAGTTTCAGATGGCCTGTCAAAGTTGTCTGCCTGACGGGTCTATACTCTCCGGTACCTCTTTCTCAGCTGCCAAGGAGTTTCAGATGGCTTACTGCGTTATTCCTCCCTATATCCTTCGTAAGATCATTGCTCACGGTTCCGGTCACCAGCAGGCGCAGGCGCGTCGCACCCTCACCCACGTTCAGCACCTGATGGCAGAACACTGGCAAAAAACCGCCGTAGCTAAAACGGCTGCGGGCGGCCATGTGGACCGGGAAATTTATGATGCCCAGGGCAGAGAAACCCTGCCCGGTAAGCTGATTCGACAGGAGGGCCAGCCCGCCAGTGATGATGTGGCGGCTGAAGAAGCCTGGGACTACCTCGGCGTCACCTATGACTTTTTCTGGCAGGCTTATCAGCGTAACTCGCTGGATAATCAGGGGCTGAAGCTGCTTGGTACCGTCCATTACGGGGAAAAATATCAGAACGCCTTCTGGAACGGTCAGCAGATGGTATTTGGTGACGGTGACGGCGAAATTTTTAATCGCTTTACCATTGCGATTGATGTGGTGGCACATGAACTCGCGCATGGCGTCACGGAAAATGAAGCCGGATTGATCTACTTTGAGCAGGCTGGCGCACTGAATGAGTCCCTGTCTGACGTCTTTGGCTCCCTGGTCAAACAGTACAGCAAGAAACAGCGCGCCGAAGAGGCGGACTGGATTATCGGTGAAGGCCTGCTGGCAAGCGGCATCAATGGGCGCGGTTTGCGTTCAATGTCTGAACCCGGCACCGCCTACGATGACCCGATGCTGGGTAAAGATCCGCAACCGGCGCACATGGATGACTATGTGAAAACCCGTGAAGATAATGGCGGAGTTCACATCAACTCCGGTATTCCTAACCGGGCATTTTATCTGGCGGCCACCGCGCTGGGCGGCTTTGCCTGGGAGCAGGCAGGCTACGCCTGGTATGACACCCTGTGTGACGACGAACTGCCTCAGGATGCGGACTTTAAGACCTTTGCCCGCTTCACCGTTCAGCATGGTGAAAAGCGCTTTAATTCGTCGGTCGGCCGTGCCATTGAACAGGCGTGGAAGGAGGTTGGCGTGCTATGAGTGAACTGCCCGAACTCACCGATGACGCTACGGTCATCGTCGCGCGTGAAGGCGGCATGGCCTTTATTCCGGGGCTGCGCGCCGAGCGTCGCTTTATGCTGGGCGATCTGCCACCGCCTGAAAAACAGCGCGTCTGCCATGCGCTGGAACAGGCGATGCCGCTGGGCGAACCCGAGGAGAAAGCCGCGCAGGTGGGCAGTGGCGATCAGCGCTATTTTCGCATTCAGATCCAGTACGCGACCCGCCGTGAGGTTGGCACCATTGTGCTGCTGATCCCGGAACAGGTCGCCCCTCCCGAATTGCAGGCGCTGTGGCGCGACGGCAAATAAGCAAAAAAGGGCCGACAATGTCGGCCCGGAGAGAGCTGATAATCTGATGTGAATCTGGCAGCAGCGAATGAGCCTTTAGCGAAGGTAACACAGTCAGAAGAGGAAAGCGTCCCGCGCCAGGGACGGCGCGGGACGAGCCGTCATGGATGACGGTTTTGCGACTTTCCGATCTGACCGTGTTGCCTGAGCATGCCCGCTCTTACAGCGAACCGGCCAGAATTTTTTCAAAAAAAAAGGGCCGACAATGTCGGCCCTTTTCCTTTTGCGATATTACTTGCTGTCTGGCAGCGCGTAAGCAATCACGTAATCACCGCGGTCCGGTGACTGACGTGCGCCACCTGCCGAGATGAGGATGTACTGCTTACCATCTTTCGGTGAGACGTAGCTCATCGGGCCACCCTGACTGCCGACCGGCAGGCGCGCTTTCCACACCTCTTTACCGGTTGAAGAATCAAAGGCACGCAGATAGTAATCCTGGGTACCCGCGATGAAGACCAGGCCACCCTGCGTTGCCAGCGTTCCGCCCAGCGTCGGCATACCAATCGGCATTTTCACGCCCATTTTGATACCAAACGGTCCGGTGTCCTGCACGGTACCGACCGGTACCTGCCAGACGATTTTCTGGGTTTTCATGTCAATCGCCGACAGCGTACCAAATGGCGGCTTCTGACAAGGGATGCCCAGCGGAGACATAAAGCGGTTTTTGTTTACGGCGTACGGCGTGCCTTTCAGCGGTACCGCACCCATACCGGTGTTGATCGCTTCGCCACCGTTGCTGCCACGTGAAATGCTGTTGGTGTCAGCCGGGATCATCTGCACCCACAGGCCGAGACGCATATCGTTAACGAACAGCAGATGGTTGTTAGGGTCAGTCGACATGCTGCCCCAGTTCATTCCACCCAGCGAGCCCGGGAAGCTCAGCGACTTGTCGGTGTCCGGCACGGTGAACAGGCCGTTATAACGCATCGATTTAAAGGCAACACGGCAGGCCAGCTGATCAAACGGCGTCGCTCCCCACATGTCAGACTCTTTCAGCGTCTGGTTGCCAATCTGCGGCATGCCGGTCGAGTGTGGCTGGGTTTTGGTGTACTGCTCGTTCGGGATATGGCCCTGCGGCATCGGCAGCTCTTCGACTTTGGTCAAAGGCTTACCGGTCATCCGGTCGAGCACAAAAATCATGCCGGTTTTACCGCCGATCACCACCGCTGGCGTGGTGCTGCCATCTTTCTGCGGGAAGTCGATCAGGCTTGGCTGCATGGGCAGGTCAAAGTCCCACAGATCGTTGTGCACGGTCTGATAGACCCACTTCTCTTTACCGGTGGTGGCATCCAGCGCCAGCACGGATGCGCCATATTTGTGATCCAGTGGGGTACGGTTTGCGCCCCAGAGGTCAACAGAGGAGCTGCCCATCGGAATGAACACGGTGTTCATGGTCGGATCGTATGACATCGGAGCCCAGGAGTTCGGCGTACTGCGGGTGTACTCCTTGCCCGGCATCAGGATCGCATTCGGGTCAACGTTGCCCGGGTCAAACGCCCAGCGCATCTTGCCGGTGATAACGTCGAATCCACGCAGCACGCCGCCCGGCATATCGGTCTGTACGTTATCCGCCACGCGTCCGCCAACCACGACAGTGGTGCCTGCCAGCGTAGGAGCTGAGGTCAGCTGATACTGCGGGTCTGGTGCCTTACCGATGCCGGCTTTCAGATCGACAATGCCGTGATCGCCAAAGTCTTCACAGAACTCACCGTTGTCGGCGTTGATGGCAATCAGACGCGCGTCGATGGTGTTCATCAGAATACGACGCTGACAGGTGTCACCGGCAGGCAGGGTAACGGCCGTTACCGGAACTGACCCCGGCTTGTCCGGCTGTTGCAGCGGTTTCGTCGCGTCAAAGTAAGCCAGACCACGGCAGCGCGGCCAGACTTCAGCCTGCGCATTGATTTCGCGTTTCCAGATCTGCTTACCGCTGTTCGCTTCCACCGCAATCACATTATTGTGTGGAGTGCAGAGATAAAGCGTGTTGCCAATCTGTAACGGCGTCTGCTGATCTTCTGCGCCGTTACCGGTCGGGCTGATCGGGGTGTCACCGGTGCGGAAGGTCCAGGCAACTTTCAGATCCTTCACGTTGTCGCGGGTAATCTGGTCCAGCGCCACAAAGCGGCTGCCCTGCGGCGTATTGCCGTAGTTATCCCAGTCTTTCTGCTGTTTGGTTTTATCGACCGGGATCAGCGGCAGCTCTTCACCATTACCGGCCACGGTAGGATGCGGCTGGAACATCTGCACCAGCGTGACCACCATGCCTGCGGCCAGCAGTGCGGAGAAAGTATAGGAAGGTTTTACCAGTGAGGGCTTACCTTCATGCTTACGCAGTGAAGGCCAGATCAGGAAGGCCAGCAGTGTCAGTCCGGCTGGCACCATCAGGCGTGAGACCAGCGGCCAGAAATCCAGCCCGGCATCAAACAGCGACCAGATCAGCGTGCCGATAAAGACCAGCAGGAAAAGAACCGCTGCCGACGATTTGCGGCGGAAGAACTGAATTGCGGAAAGTACGATGACGATCCCTGCAATCAAAAAGTACCAGCTGCCGCCAAGTGCAACCAGTTTGCCGCCACCGATTGCAAAGAACAGACCGGTAGCAAGCAGCACCAGTCCGAGCAGCACGGATGCGATTCCCAACCCCCTGGCGGAGCGGGAGGATGTTTCAGCCATAAACTATCTCTCCTGAATAAACAGAACGTCCGGACAGGTGCCGTCCGGACTCCGCGCCTTAAGACGTTCTGCGCAGAGCCCCGTTCTGTTTCAAATCAATTATAAACAGACCCGCGTCCGTAAGAATCTGAGGGCCGGAAGCCTACAGATGTGGCTGGCCCCTCCCACGACGCGGCAGGATTGTACCACCTGGTACATAACCGAGTGAACATATACAACTCATTTGTTACGACGTAATAGCATTTTTGCTACAAAACGGCGGGCGGGTCGGGTTCACCGGTGCGTTTAATCATAGCCAAATCTTACGGTGTGGACGGCTGAAACTGCACCCGCCTGCGCGAGATCAATCCGTGGCCATGTTGACAAAAATAGTCGACCGCACCGCAGGCTTTCAGTACCGTCAGTGGCTGGTGACAGTCCGGACAGACGGGCTGCGCCGGATAGTGCGCACTGCAGCGGTCACAGATAAATTCGCCGTCGCTGAGCCGCAGTGGCTGCTGACATTTTTCGCAGTGAATAGTCACTTTCTCCTCCTGAGCAGCGTGTTCAGCACAAAAAAAAGAGGGCCTCATGGCCCTCTTCTCATTAACGCTTATTCTTTTTCATATGCGCCATCAGACGCTTACGTTTACGCTGCTGAGTCGGCGTCAGCAGGTTACGCTTGCCTTCATAAGGGTTCTCACCCTCTTTGAACTGAATACGGATTGGCGTTCCCATCACATTCAGGGATTTGCGGAAATAGTTCATCAGGTAGCGCTTGTAAGAATCTGGCAGATCTTTCACCTGATTCCCGTGGATGACCACGATGGGCGGGTTGTAACCACCGGCATGGGCATACTTAAGCTTAACGCGACGGCCGCGCACCAGGGGTGGCTGGTGATCGTCTGCCGCCATGTTCATGATGCGCGTCAGCAGCGAAGTGTTTACGCGCCGGGTCGAACAGTCATAGGCTTCAGTGATCGATTCAAACAGGTTACCCACCCCGCTGCCGTGCAGCGCAGAGATAAAGTGGATGCGGGCGAAATCGATAAAGCCCAGACGGAAGTCCAGCGTCTCTTTCACTTCGTCACGCACTTCCTGCGACAGGCCATCCCATTTGTTAACCACGATTACCAGCGAGCGTCCACTGTTGAGAATAAAGCCCAGCAGGGAGAGATCCTGATCCGAGATACCGGCGTGGGCGTCGATGACCAGCATCACCACGTTGGCATCTTCAATCGCCTGCAGCGTCTTGATCACCGAGAATTTCTCTACGGTGTCAGAGATTTTGGCGCGCTTACGCACCCCGGCGGTGTCGATCAGTACGTAATCACGTCCGTCACGCTCCATCGGAATATAGATACTGTCGCGGGTGGTGCCGGGCATATCGTAGACCACTACGCGGTCTTCACCGAGGATACGGTTAGTAAGCGTTGACTTACCTACGTTAGGACGCCCCACGATGGCCAGCTTGATAGGTAAACCTGTCGGGTCGAAGTTTTCTTCTTCCTCGGCGGCTTCCTGCTCAGCGATCTCCTCGGCGTCCAGCGCCGCCCAGTAGGCCTGGTTCTCTTCTTCTTCGGTCAGTTCGACCGGCTCAACCGTCTCCATCCACGGCAGCAGCGCCGTTTCGATCAGGCTGGTGACACCGCGACCGTGCGACGCCGCAATGGCGTGGATCTCGCCCAGGCCGAGTGAGTAGAAGTCGATAACCGCCTGATCCGGATCGAGCCCGTCAGTTTTGTTCGCCACCAGGAAAGTGGCTTTCTGACGTGAACGCAGATGTTTAGCGATTTGCTGATCGGCGGCCATCATGCCCGCACGTGCGTCGACCATAAACAGTACGACATCCGCTTCTTCAATCGCCAGCAGTGACTGCTCGGCCATCCGCGTTTCAACACCCTCTTCGGTGCCGTCGATACCACCGGTATCAATAACAATAAATTCGCGCCCTTCCACTTCGGCGCGACCATATTTGCGATCGCGAGTCAGTCCGGGAAAATCCGCTACCAGCGCATCACGAGTGCGGGTTAAGCGGTTAAATAGCGTAGATTTTCCCACATTGGGACGCCCAACCAGCGCGACCACAGGTACCATAACAAAATGCCTCAATAAAAAATGAATCGCCCGAATGGCGTGATTATAACGGCTCTGGCCGTTAAGTTCAGGCTTAAGGCGCAAAGAATACCATGCCTGACTAAAAACGAAACGGCCCCTGATTAAATCAGGAGCCGTCGGAACGGAGGATTTCACCTGCCGGACGTTTACCCGTTAACGGGTAATCGCATAAACCTCACCATCTTTCGACTGGATCAGCAGCTTGTCGCTGGCGACCACGGGCTCGGTCTGGAAACCGGAACTGTCCAGCTTCTGCTGCGCGACAAAACGACCGTCGGTGGTGTTCAGCCAGTGCAGATATCCTTCGCTGTCGCCGACCACCAGATAGCCGTTGTAGAGCACCGGTGAAGTCAGGTTGCGATGCAGCAGATCGCTCTGACGCCAGATAGCGACGCCACCGTCCGCGTTCAGGGCAATCACACGGTCATCCTGATCGACCAGATAGATGCGGCCGGCATCAACAATCAGATCTTTCACACCGCCGATTTCGCGTTTCCACAGAATCTGGCCGGAACGCAGATCCAGCGCCGTCAGGTCACCGTTGTACGCCAGCGCGTAAACCACGCCGTTGACGATAACCGGGGTCGTATCGACATCGTTCAGACGATCGATTTCGGTTGCGCCGCTGACCTGAGAAATACGCTGCTGCCAGATCAGTTGCCCCTGGTTCAGCACGACGGCACTGACGCGGCCGTTGTCACCACCGACAATGGCCCCGCCAAACGCAACAGCCGGAGCCGATTCACCGCGCAGTGATAGCGCAGGCATATCCAGGTTAACGCTCCACTTCACCGCCCCGCTGCTCTGGTCCAGACCCTGCAACATGCCGTTGCTGGTATGGATCAGCACCAGGCCATCGCTGACCACCGGACGTGACAGCGCTTCACCGGCGACTTTCGTCTGCCAGGCCAGGCTGCCATCGCTGCTGTTCAGGGCATAAACCTGACCGCGCTCGCTGCCGACATAGATCCGATCGCCATCCGCCGTCAGGCCGCCCGATAACAGGGCTGAGCGATTTTTCGAGAAGAAGCCGGTTTTCTCAGAGAGATCGACTTTCCATTTTTCTTTACCGTCCGCGGCATCCAGCGCTTTCACGATACCAAAGCGATCGGCTGCGAAGACCGTACTGTCCTGCCAGGCAGGATGCAGATTGGAGTAGAAATCACCCACGCCATCGCCGACCGAGGTGCTCCACACTTTCTCTGGCGTAAACTGATTTTCCACCTTCGGCAGCGGGGCCATTTTCACTACATCTTCTTCGCCGCTAAACAGCGAACAACCGCTGAGCAAAGTGACTGAAATCAGTCCCGGCAGCAGGTATTTACGTAATTCCATGCGCTCTCTCTTGACTGGCTTAGCTTAAGTTATTCATCTTCATCTGCATCATTTGCTTTAATGCCGGAGAGGCGTCAGATTCCACCCCTTTACTCCAGGCATCGCGCGCGCCCTGCTTGTCGCCTTTGGCCAGCAGCGCTTCGCCGCGAATATCGGCCACAATGGCTGTCCAGCCATCACCCTTCACACCGTCAAGGGTTTTAAGCGCCGCATCCGCTTGATTCTGTTGCAGTTGAATGCGAGCCAGACGCAGGTTAATGACCGCCTGCAGATTGGCATCTTTGGTATCTTTCAGTCCGTTTTGCAGCAGTGCTGCGGCTTTAACAAGCTGACCGGCGTCCACATACTGCTTCGCCAGATCCATCGCCGCCAGCGCACCGTAAGTGTTGCTGTTTTCGCTGGCAAACCGGTTAACCGCTTCGAGCGTCTCAGGTTTGCCCGCCTGCATGGCGGTGGTCAGCTGCTGATATTGGGCCGATACCGTTTTTGCGGTATCGTCCTGATGACTGCTCCAGTAACGCCAGCCACCCAGCGCAGCAATGCCGATGACTACGCCAATGGCTAACGCCTTACCATTGCTGGTAAAAAAGTTGCGCAGCGCTTCGGTCTGCTCGTTCTCATTGCTATACACTTCCACGCAATCCTTCTCCTTTCTATGGTTGGTGCTGTGTTACGCCTGTAACAGCGTGCGCAATACAGCAGCAGCCTCTGCCTGATCCAGCGTTTGCTGCTCGCCACGGCGCAGATCTTTCACCACGACCTGACCGGCTTTGACTTCATCCTCGCCCAGCACCAGCGCGACGCGAGCGCCCCACTTGTCAGCGCGGGCAAACTGCTTCCTGAAGTTGCCGCCGCCAAAGTTAGTCATCAGCCTCAGCTCTGGCGCTTCATCGCGCAATTTCTCAGCCAGCTGCATCGCAGCGGACTGCACGCCCTGACCGGAAGCGATAACATAGACATCCACATTGCTCGTCGGTTCAAATTCCGGATTCACCGCCTGAACCAGCAGCACCAGACGCTCCATGCCCATCGCGAAGCCTACCGCAGGGGTGGCACGTCCACCGAGCTGCTCTACCAGGCCGTCATAGCGACCGCCGCCGCACACGGTACCCTGTGAACCCAGGCTGTCGGTGACCCACTCAATCACGGTGCGATTGTAGTAATCCAGGCCGCGCACCAGACGCTGATTGACGGTGTAGCGGATGCCCGCGTCATCCAGCAGGGCACACAGGCCGCTGAAATGGTCGCGTGATTCGTCATCAAGATAGTCGCCGAGCTGCGGCGCATCATTCAGCAGCTGCTGAATATCGGGATTTTTACTGTCGAGAACGCGCATCGGGTTGCTGTACATGCGGCGTTTGCAATCCTCATCCAGCACCTCTTTGTGCTGTTCGAGGAAGGCGACCAGTGCGTCGCGGTAGTGCGCACGCGCTTCCAGTGAGCCGATGGAGTTGAGTTCCAGGCGAACGTGGTCGGCAATGCCTAAGGCTTTCCACCAGCGGGCGTTGAGCATAATCAGCTCCGCATCGATATCCGGTCCCTGCAGACCAAACACTTCGACGCCAATCTGGTAGAACTGGCGATAACGGCCCTTCTGCGGACGCTCATAGCGGAACATCGGCCCCATGTACCACAGGCGCTGCTCCTGATTGTAGAGTAAACCGTGCTCGATACCGGCTCGCACGCAGCCTGCGGTTCCTTCCGGACGCAGCGTCAGGCTTTCGCCATTGCGGTCCTCGAAGGTGTACATCTCTTTTTCAACCACATCGGTGACTTCACCGATGGCGCGTTTAAACAGTGGGGTCTGCTCCACCAGCGGCAAGCGAATTTCGCTATAGCCGTAGCTCGCCAGCGTCTGCTTGAGTACGCCTTCAATCCGTTGCCAGAGAGCGGTATCCGCAGGCAGGTAGTCGTTCATCCCGCGAATCGCCTGAATATTCTTCGCCACGTTAAAATCTCTTAATGCAAAAAAACCTGTCCGGCATCATACCTTATGAGGATGAAACCGCACAGGTTCAGTCAAAAAAGTCACGCACGCAGGCTGCGCACGCCATTATTTTTCCAGCTGCTGCACGTCAATACGGCGGCTGGCATCCAGCATCGACGCTTTGGCACGAATGCGCGCTTCCAGCTGATCGATCATGTCATGGTTATCGAGACGATCACGCTGACGCACGCCATCCTCGTAGAAACCACTCTTCTTGCTGCCACCGGTCACGCCCAGGGTCGAGAGCGTCGCTTCGCCCGGTCCGTTGACCACACAGCCGATAATGGAGACATCCATCGGCGTGATGAGATCTTCCAGACGCTGCTCCAGCGCGTTGACGGTGCCGATCACGTCAAACTCCTGACGTGAACAGGTCGGGCAGGCGATGAAGTTAATCCCGCGCGAACGGATGCGCAGTGATTTCAGAATATCGAAGCCGACTTTGACCTCTTCAACCGGATCGGCCGCCAGCGAGATACGCAGCGTGTCGCCGATCCCTTCTGACAGCAGCAGACCCAGCCCAATCGCCGATTTGACTGCGCCAGCGCGCGCCCCGCCCGCTTCGGTGATCCCGAGATGCAGAGGCTGATCGATCTGTTTTGCCAGCAGGCGATAAGATTCCACCGCCAGGAAGACGTCAGAGGCTTTTACACTGACTTTAAACTGGTCGAAGTTGAGACGGTCGAGGTGATCGACGTGACGCATGGCCGATTCCAGCAACGCCTGCGGCGTCGGCTCGCCATACTTTTCCTGCAGATCTTTTTCCAGCGAACCGGCGTTAACGCCAATCCGGATCGGAATATTGTTGTCGCGCGCGCAGTCAACCACCATACGGATACGCTCATTGTTCCCGATATTACCGGGATTGATGCGCAGGCAGTCAACGCCATATTCGGCGACTTTCAGGGCGATGCGGTAGTCAAAATGGATGTCTGCAACCAGCGGCACGTTCACCTGCTGTTTGATCAGCCTGAACGCTTCTGCTGCATCCATGGTCGGCACCGAGACACGAACGATGTCGACACCGACGCGCTCAAGGGCTTTGATCTGATTTACCGTCGCTTCCACGTCAGTGGTGCGGGTGTTGGTCATCGACTGGACGGCAATAGGTGCGCCGTCACCGACCGGCACCTTGCCGACGTAAATGCGTCTGGATTTACGACGGATAATGGGTGCTTCGTTATGCATATTTCTTCTCCACAATTGCCCGGTACGCGATACGCTGTTATTGCGCACCCAACGTCAGGCGAGCAACCTGGTTATTACGGATAAAACGACTTAAATCAACGGGCTGATTCTGATATTGCACCTGAACCGCGGACGGCGCGCCAATTTTCAGACGATACGGAGGTGTGCCCGCGAGGCTCAGTTTACCACCACTACGCTGAATGCCGCTGAACAGTTTTTTGCCGGTGGCATCGCTCACTTCCAGCCAGCAGTCGGCGGTGAAGTTCATGACCACCGCATTCGGATCGGCCGCCGGTTCACTGACTGCGGCAGCGCCGACCGGCATCTGTGGTGTCGTGCTGGTTGCAGGGTTAGTCGTGGCCGGTGCTGCCGATGTGTTGTCCTGTGGCGCCTGGCTCGGTGACACGACAGCATTGCTGCTGTCGGTCTGCTTTGTGGCTGGGGTAGTGGTCGTGCTGGCAGCCGGCGCAGAGGTGGCTGGCGTGCTGGTCGCGCTGTTGTCGCTGGCGGCCGTATTACTTTCGTCAGGCGCGGCTGGCGCCGCGCTGTCACCGCTGGTCTCACCCAGCGGAATCGACTGGCCGCTATCGCCGCTGCTGCCGTTCTGGTCGGTCATCGGCACCAGATCGTCCTGCGACGCTTTGTGATTCTGCCACCACCAGGCGCCGGTCAGGCCAATCACCACGAACACCACCAGCCAGGTAAAAATCATTAACCAGCCGTCGCGTTTCTTGCGGCGCTTGCCCAGGGAGAAACTTTGCATCGGCTCGATTTTTGCCGCCCGGACCGGCGTCTGTTTCGCCATCATCGGCAGCAGTTCCTCTTCAGGAATGTGCACCAGACGCGCATAAGAGCGGATGTAACCGCGCAGGAACGTCGAGGCTAAATCGGCAGGCGATTTGTCCTCTTCGATGTCACGCACGGTAGAGAGTTTCAGACACAGACGTTCAGCGACGTTCTGCTGTGACAGCCCCATCTGCTCACGGGCCAGACGCAGGCGATCACCTGTTGAATGTAATGCAGAGTTTTCTTGAGTGGCTTCAGTATTCATTAGCTAAATAACGCTGGTACTGTATCGATTGCGGAAAACGTCGCGCTAACTGGTCGCCATAACGTGAAACGTCTGCGGCATTTCCCTGTAGCGCGGCGAAACGTAAGTGTAACGCCAGACTGCGTGCCGTTTCGGGCAACTGTAGCTGGTAAACGTCGAGCAAAATCTGCACCCTCGTCAGATGGTTTTCAGCCATCTGCTTTTCAGCCTCCGCCAGCAGCGAATCAGCTTTTCGCCTGTCGGCTTCAATGGCCCGGCGTAACGTCCTGCGGGCGGCAACAACATCCCCCGCCTGCAGGTAACAAAAACCTGCCAGTTCAAGCGCGTCATTGCGTGCATCAGACGACGGAGCGGTTTCTGCCCGACTAAACTGTTGATGCGCTTCGTCATACTGCCCTAAAGCGCAGAGAAACGCACCGTAATTGTTAGCAACAAAACCATTATCCGGGGCCTGCTGCTGTGCCAGTATAAACCCTACCTGGGCTGCTGTCTGATTGCCCTGCTGTTGCGCCAGTCGTGCCAGCGCAAGCGAGACCCGGTAATCCTCTGGCGCGGCGGCCTGCGCGCGCAGAAAGTTTCGCTCAGCGGCGGCATAATCACCCGCCGCCAGATAGTGCATCCCTAACTGCAGACGCACCTCTTCAGCACCGGGTGAGTGCGGCTGGCTGACACACCCGCTTACAACAAACAGCGCCAGTACACTGGCGGGTAATCCGTTACGCACGATCGTTTCCCTCTGCCTGACATTGACAGGCTGCAGCCTGCCACGCGTCTTCACGTCAGGAAACGTTCTCTGTCACGCTTCTAGAGCGCCTTCACAGAGATGACTTCACCCGCCATTTTTTTACGCAGCGTACGCTTGGTGCGGTCGATTACCTCACCCGCTAACTGACCACAGGCGGCATCAATATCGTCGCCACGGGTTTTACGCACAATGGTGGTAAAACCGTAGTCCATCAGCACCTTGGAGAAGCGGTCGATGCGGCTGTTTGAGCTACGGCCATAAGGTGCACCCGGGAAGGGGTTCCACGGAATCAGGTTGATTTTACACGGTGTTTCTTTCAGTAATGCGGCAAGCTCATGCGCATCGTCGGTGCTGTCATTGACATGATCCAGCAGGACGTACTCAATGGTCACGCGTCCCTGGTTGGCGTTAGATTTGCCAATGTAGCGTTTCACCGCTGCCAGGAAGGTTTCGATATTGTACTTTTTGTTGATCGGAACAATATCATCACGCAGCTTGTCGTTAGGCGCGTGCAGTGAAATGGCCAGCGCCACATCAATCATATCGCCCAGTTTGTCCAGTGCAGGCACCACACCTGAAGTAGAGAGGGTCACACGACGCTTGGAGAGACCAAAGCCGAAGTCATCCAGCATGATCTCCATTGCCGGAACCACATTATTGAGGTTGAGCAGCGGCTCACCCATGCCCATCATCACCACGTTGGTGATAGGACGCTGGCCGGTGATTTTTGCTGCGCCGACGATTTTCGCCGCACGCCACACCTGACCAATAATTTCTGACACCCGCAGGTTACGGTTAAAGCCCTGCTGTGCGGTCGAACAGAATTTACACTCCAGCGCACACCCCACCTGCGAAGAAACACACAGCGTGGCGCGGTCGCCTTCCGGGATATAGACCGTTTCCACCAGCTGATCGCCCACGCGGATGGCCCATTTAATGGTGCCGTCAGTGGAGCGCATCTCTTCAGCCACTTCCGGTGCGCGGATCTCCGTCAGCTCCATCAGCCGGTTACGCAGCTTTTTGTTGATGTCGGTCATCTGCTCGAAATCGTCGCAGCAGTAGTGGTAAATCCACTTCATGACCTGATCGGCACGGAACGGCTTTTCGCCCAGCGACTGGAAAAACTCGCGCATCTGCTGACGGTTGAGATCCAGCAGGTTGATTTTCTGGCTTTTAGGGGAAACGACAATGGGGGATGCGGACGCGGACGTCACAATCTGTTCGGACATAATATTCTCTGGCCTCGTTGTTACACGTTATGGCGCTGTTCAGGGATAGGTGAAAAAAATTGCGCCTTCATTAAGCGAAGTCAATGAAGGCGCAATATTGTACAACATCTGCGGCCTGATAACAGGCGGGAGTGGCTCCCTCAGGCAGATTTTTGTAAAGCCGACCTGCTGTTTATCGCCAGGCGATTAACGGGTACGTGGGCAGATTTCGTTTTCGCCGAAGAAATAGGCGATTTCGCGGGCAGCGGATTCAGCAGAATCTGAACCGTGCGTGGCGTTTTCGGTGAAGCTGTCTGCGTAGTCAGCACGCAGGGTGCCAGCCAGTGCGTTTGCCGGGTTAGTCGCACCCATCAGGTCACGGTGACGCTGAACGGCATTTTCACCTTCCAGTACAGAAACGACAACCGGGCCAGAGGTCATGAATTCAACCAGACCATCAAAGAATGGCTTGCCCTGGTGCTCAGCGTAAAAACCTTCAGCCTGCTCTTTGCTCAGCTGCAGCATTTTTGCACCAACGATTTTGAAGCCAGCGCTTTCAAAACGGTTGTAGATAGCACCAATCACATTTTTAGCGACGGCGTTTGGCTTGATGATAGAAAAAGTACGTTCGATTGCCATGATGACCTCTGTCTTGACGTCCTGAAGAAACCGGCGGCGCAGCCCCCGGCCAATAAACGGCGCCGATTATAGGGGCTGAGTGCGGCATTGCCTATCAGAGATCCCTAATTTGTTGAAAATTCTTGATCTGAGTCGACGCAGACGCCTCTCCGTTATGATTTTGCCTGAAAAAGCGCCGGTGCGGCGGCCCTGACGGACGATTCCTGAGCAGCACGCCAGGCTTTTTCTCCTCCCCTGCCCCATTTTATTAACGCATCGCTTGAGATGGTTTCCACATTCCCCGACACTGCTATCACAGATTGCAGAGATGAGGTTGTTATGACGACGCCACTGTTTGTGTCCGCCGACTGGTTACAAGAGCACTATGACGATGAGCGGCTTCAGGTACTGGATGCGCGCATGTTGCCACCCGGCATGGAGGCCGTGCGTGATATTCAGGCCGAATATCTGGCGGGACACTTACCCGACGCTCCTTACTTCGATATCGAAGCGCTGTCCGATCACACCAGCCCCTATCCCCATATGCTGCCGCGCGCCGAACGCTTTGCCGTGGCGATGCGCGAGCTGGGCGTCAGCAGCGATAAACACCTGGTGGTCTATGACGAAGGCAATCTCTTCTCCGCGCCACGCGCCTGGTGGATGCTGAAGACCTTTGGTGTGGCGCAGGTGTCGATCCTGGCGGGCGGACTGCAGGGCTGGAAAGCAGCGGGCTTTGCGCTGGAAACCGGCGAGGTCAGCCTGCCGGAAGGCGAGTTTGAGGCTCAGGCGGATGAAAGCCGGGTGAAACGTCTGACGGATGTGCTGCTGATCAGCCATGAAGGCGGCGCACAGATCGTGGATGCACGTGCGGCCAATCGCTTCAACGCGGAAGTGGACGAGCCGCGTCCCGGATTACATCGCGGGCATATTCCCAACAGTCTGAACGTGCCGTGGAACAGTCTGGTAGAGCAGGGAGAACTGAAGCCGGAGGCGGCGCTGCGCCAGCTGTTTGCTGACGCCGGCGTCGATATCAGCAAACCGGTAGTGGCCAGCTGCGGCTCTGGCGTCACGGCGGTGGTGGTGATCCTGGCGCTGACGGCGCTGGGGGCGCGGGATGTCACGCTGTATGACGGCTCCTGGGGTGAATGGGGCAGTCGCGACGACTTACCGATTGCGAAATAAAAAACAGGCGGCCCATGAGCCGCCTGTTTTTAACTGCGTCAGATAATCCGCTCGCTGCCCTTGAAGTCACGCAGGAAACTGCCCCAGCGACGTTCATAAAAGGGCGTGATGTGCGCGGTAAAGAAGTGGCTGATACCGCGGTCCTGCAGGGTAACTTCGCAGATATCAATCGGCGCATCGTCCGGCAGCGTATCCGTTGCCACGCTGCCCGCCGCCTGAATGATCGCCTCAATGTTGCTGTCCGCTTCGATACCAATCAGCAGATTAGGCGCTTCGTCGGCCTGCTCACGAATGCTGGCAACAAAGGCGCGCCGCACCTCTTTGTGCTTGCTGAACAGCTGCGTCAGCGAGTCGATCATCTGCGCAGGCGGCTCGGCCACCTCAGAGAGCAGCAGGGCGTGCCCGCCTTCCAGCACGGTCTGCTGACTCAGCGCACTGCCCTGCTCCGCCAGCAGATGCGTAATCTCTGCCGGGGTAAACTCTTTGCCGGAAGGGAGTTTTGGATTGAGAAACAGCGTTTCGCCGCGCGTAATCTCAAACAGCGTCCGCACCGGCAGACGCAGCCAGGCCTGTTCACCCGTGACGGCTTCGCTCATCGCCTGTTCCGACGTGAAAAAAGGAATGATGCTGCTGCCATCCTCTTTTTCCCAGTGCTGCAGATCAACCGGCGTACTGGCATCGAGCTGTGGCTGGGTGCTTTCACCCGGTACCCAGACATCGGACTCCAGCAGCAGTTGAAAAAATTCGGGCCGATGGGCTGGCTCAGTTGCGGCCAGCTTCAGCACCTCTTCAAGACGGTTCATAGTTGCTCTCTGCATCGCGGTGGCATCGGCCACCGCTGGGGTCAGCTTATTTCAGTAACAGGTTGGCGATAGTGCGCACGCCCAGGCCGGTTGCGCCTGCGGCCCACTGATCGACCGCGCCTTTGCGATAGGTCGCAGAGCAGTCGATGTGCAGCCAGCCCTGCTGATAGTGGCTGACGAAGTGGGACAGGAATGCTGCCGCACTGCTGGCACCCGCCGCATGGGAAGGGCTGGCGATATTGTTAAGGTCGGCGAAGTTAGACGGCAGGTGGCTGCGATGGAATTCTGCCAGCGGCAGACGCCAGAAAGGTTCATTCTCGCTCACCGCGCTGCCCATCAGCGACTGCGCCATCACGTCGTCAAAGGTAAACAGCGCATGGTAATCGTTACCCAGCGCCGTTTTGGCTGCGCCGGTCAGGGTGGCAGCGTCGATCAGCAGCGTAGGATTCTGTTCGCTGGCATCGATCAGGCCGTCGGCCAGAACCAGACGCCCTTCCGCATCGGTGTTCATCACTTCCACCGATTTACCGTTGCGATAGCGAATGATATCGCCCAGTTTAAAGGCGTTGCTGCTGACCATGTTGTCGGCACAGCAGAGGTAGAGTTTGACGCGCTTGTTGAGGCCACGGGAAATCGCCAGCGCCAGCGCGCCGGTGACGGTCGCCGCTCCGCCCATATCTGACTTCATCGAATCCATGAAGCTGCTCTGCTTCAGGCTGTAGCCGCCGGTATCAAAGGTGATGCCTTTACCGACCAGACAGGCATAGACCGGCGCACTCTCATCACCGGTCGGGTTGTAATCCAGCGCCAGGAAGACCGGCGGGCGATTCGAGCCACGTCCTACGGTGTGCAGACCCATGTAGCCCTGCTCGCGCAGATCGTCACCTTTAGTGATGCGATAGCTGACGGCGCTGCCGCCTACTTCACTGATCAGATCGATCGCCATGTGTGCCAGCTGTTCCGGCCCCAGATCTTCTGCAGGCAGGTTGATGACGTTGCGGACCCAGTCGATCGCTTTCAGACGACGGTCAAACTCCGCCTGCTCATGTTCACCCAGCGTCGGCCACTCCACCTGACGCTGCCCTTTCGGGCCACGGAAGCCCTGCCAGAATGCCCAGCACTGCTCAAGATGCCAGCCTTCGCCGGTGAGCGCCACGTGGCGGATCCCCTGGCTGTCGATTTTGTGCGCCGCACGCTGAATGGTATTCAGGGCATCCGCGCCGGTCAGATGCAGCGTCATGCCGCTGTCGTTGCTGCTGAGAATCGCTTTTTCGCCCCAGCGCGCATCGGCGGGCTGGCTGCTAAGCGTGATGTTCATCGGTTGTGTGGTCATCGAAAAGCTCCATAATCGTTATCTGTTTCATCCAGCCTGATTGTTATAACGGCTTTAATAAGATGTTAAATGCAATCCGCAGACAGACCTGATAACAGATTCCGTCGGGTGATGCCAGCGAAGTGCAATGACAGGTGCCGTTTCCGGATTCTGACCGGGTGTCAGGATTTCATTAATGCCCGCAGACGCGTCACGGATTTCTGCACCAGCGCGATGGCATAGTCGATCTCTTCATCGGTGGTGAAGCGTCCCAGCGAAAAGCGCAGCGAACTGTGCGCCAGCTCTTCACTCAGCCCCAGCGCCCGCAGGACATAGGAAGGCTCCAGGCTGGCGGAGGTACAGGCCGAGCCGGAAGAGAGCGCCAGATCTTTCAGCGCCATGATCAATGATTCACCCTCAACGTCAGCGAAACTGACGTTGAGAATATTCGGCGCGCTCTGCTGAGGATGGCCGTTAAGGGTCACGCCCGGCAGTGTGCTGATGCCCTGCCACAGACGCTCACGCAGCGCCTGCAGACGCGCCATCTCGGTTTCGCGCTCTTCAGCTGCGATGCGAAAGGCTTCCCCCATCCCGACAATCTGATGAACCGGCAGGGTGCCGGATCGCATACCG
>NZ_PUGA01000087.1:0-1309 GCF_003236725.1 Pantoea sp. ARC270 | reverse complement strand
GTGCTCCCACTGCTTGTACGTACACGGTTTCAGGTTCTGTTTCACTCCCCTCGCCGGGGTTCTTTTCGCCTTTCCCTCACGGTACTGGTTCACTATCGGTCAGTCAGGAGTATTTAGCCTTGGAGGATGGTCCCCCCATATTCAGACAGGATACCACGTGTCCCGCCTTACTCATCGAGCTCACAGCGTGTGTGCTTTTGTGTACGGGAGTATCACCCTGTACCCTGCGACTTTCCAGACGCTTCCACTAACACACATGCTGATTCAGGCTCTGGGCTGCTCCCCGTTCGCTCGCCGCTACTGGGGGAATCTCGGTTGATTTCTTTTCCTCGGGGTACTTAGATGTTTCAGTTCCCCCGGTTCGCCTTGCAGCACTATGTATTCATGCTGCAATGATGCACTGAGTGCACCGGGTTTCCCCATTCGGACATCGACGGCTGTAGCGGTTCATATCACCTTACCGTCGCTTTACGCAGATTAGCACGTCCTTCATCGCCTCTGACTGCCAGGGCATCCACCGTGTACGCTTAGTCGCTTAACCTCACAACCCACAGGCGTTTTCACGCTGCGTGTTGCAAGCATTTGAGAGACTCGGACATGTCGCCATTTCATTCTTATTACGGAGAATGAACGCGTCATGTCGTTTCAATTTTCAGCTTGTTCCGGATTGTTAAAGAGCAATATCTTAAACATGACTCGTAAGTCATCTTTAAGATATGTGGGCAACATCTTTCACCTGTCACCGAGCATGGCGTCCCCTAGGGGATTCGAACCCCTGTTACCGCCGTGAAAGGGCGGTGTCCTGGGCCTCTAGACGAAGGGGACATTTAAGTCTGTCTTCGCAAGACGCTTTGCTCATTACTTTTTTATCAGACAATCTGTGTGAGCACTGCGCGGGAAGGTATCTTCAGGTAAGGAGGTGATCCAACCGCAGGTTCCCCTACGGTTACCTTGTTACGACTTCACCCCAGTCATGAATCACAAAGTGGTAAGCGCCCTCCCGAAGGTTAAGCTACCTACTTCTTTTGCAACCCACTCCCATGGTGTGACGGGCGGTGTGTACAAGGCCCGGGAACGTATTCACCGTGGCATTCTGATCCACGATTACTAGCGATTCCGACTTCACGGAGTCGAGTTGCAGACTCCGATCCGGACTACGACGCACTTTGTGAGGTCCGCTTGCTCTCGCGAGGTCGCTTCTCTTTGTATGCGCCATTGTAGCACGTGTGTAGCCCTACTCGTAAGGGCCATGATGACTTGACGTCATCCCCACCTTCCTCCGGTTTATCACCGGCAGTCTCCTTTGAGT
>NZ_PUGA01000086.1:0-603 GCF_003236725.1 Pantoea sp. ARC270 | reverse complement strand
ACTCGCCTCATCCCTGAGGCTCGCCCGCAAGCGGGCCAACGCTTCGCATTGTTCAAAAACGCTCCGGGCGTTTTTGTCCATGCGGCGGACGCTTTACTCCACTGCCCGCCATCCCCACCTTTTTGTGACATCTAAGCGAATAATTCACAACTAATAGCATCTGTTGAGTAAGCAAACTCATGTGTTGGATGCTTTACTCCATTACTCTCCATTCCCTCACTCAACGCAATTTCGCACGGATTTCTCTCAGCAATGATCAAGCCCAACCGGGAAGGAATGGTATGCCTGAAGAGCAAAGCGTCCGCGCCAGGGATGGCGCGGCCGATCCGCATGGATGCGGGAACCCTTTGCGATCAGGCATACCTTTCCTGACCTTTCACCTGCCATCAACAGCGACGCCTTTTCGTGCAATTAACACACAAGCCCGTGCTTTTCAGTCGGAAATAATGGGCGCTCCGTAAAGTCGCCGTAAATACCTCCCTGTAGGCTCGGCCGCCGGACGACTCGCCTCATCCCTGAGGCTCGCCCGCAAGCGGGCCAACGCTTCGCATTGTTCAAAAACGCTCCGGGCGTTTTTGTCCATGCGGCGGACGCTTTACTCCA
>NZ_PUGA01000085.1:0-625 GCF_003236725.1 Pantoea sp. ARC270 | reverse complement strand
GTGGTGTGACTGCGTACCTTTTGTATAATGGGTCAGCGACTTATATTCTGTAGCAAGGTTAACCGTATAGGGGAGCCGCAGGGAAACCGAGTCTTAACTGGGCGTTAAGTTGCAGGGTATAGACCCGAAACCCGGTGATCTAGCCATGGGCAGGTTGAAGGTTGGGTAACACTAACTGGAGGACCGAACCGACTAATGTTGAAAAATTAGCGGATGACCTGTGGCTGGGGGTGAAAGGCCAATCAAACCGGGAGATAGCTGGTTCTCCCCGAAAGCTATTTAGGTAGCGCCTCGTGAACTCATCTCCGGGGGTAGAGCACTGTTTCGGCTAGGGGGCCATCCCGGCTTACCAACCCGATGCAAACTGCGAATACCGGAGAATGTTATCACGGGAGACACACGGCGGGTGCTAACGTCCGTCGTGAAGAGGGAAACAACCCAGACCGCCAGCTAAGGTCCCAAAGTCATGGTTAAGTGGGAAACGATGTGGGAAGGCACAGACAGCCAGGATGTTGGCTTAGAAGCAGCCATCATTTAAAGAAAGCGTAATAGCTCACTGGTCGAGTCGGCCTGCGCGGAAGATGTAACGGGGCTAAACCATGCACCGAAGCTGCGGCAGCGACAC
>NZ_PUGA01000084.1:0-772 GCF_003236725.1 Pantoea sp. ARC270 | reverse complement strand
GGATTCAGCCGCGTGACTTCTTCCAGACGCTGGCCGAGATTCAGTTTGAGTCAGGCTACCCCTACATCATGTATGAGGACAGCGTGAACCGCAGCAATCCGATTGCCGGTCGTATCAATATGAGCAACCTCTGTTCAGAGATCCTGCAGGTGAACAGCGCCAGCGAGTATTTTGACGATCTCAGCTATCGCCGGGTCGGCAAAGATATCTCCTGCAATCTTGGCTCACTCAATATTGCCCACGCCATGGATTCCCGCGATCTGGCGCGCACCGTGGACGTGGCGGTACGCGCCCTGACCTCGGTGTCGATGATGAGTGAGATCGCGTCGGTGCCGTCGGTCGCCGAAGGAAACCGGCGGTCGCACGCCATTGGCCTGGGTCAGATGAACCTGCACGGCTATCTGGCGCGGGAAGGCATCGTTTACGGTTCGCCGGAAGCGCTCGATTTCACCAACCTCTACTTTTACTGCATCACCTATTACGCGCTGCGCACCTCTAATCAGCTGGCACAGGAGCGTCAGCAGACCTTCGACGGTTTTGCTGATTCGCAGTACGCCAGCGGCGTCTATTTCGACAAATATCTGGAGCGCGAATGGCTGCCGCGCACCGAACGGGTGGCAAAACTGTTTGCCGACGCCGGCGTGACGCTGCCGACCCGGGCGGACTGGCAGGCGCTGCGCGATGCGGTAATGCAGCACGGGCTGTTTAATCAGAACCTGCAGGCGATCCCGCCGACCGGTTCGATCTCCTACATCAACCACGCCACCTCCAG
>NZ_PUGA01000083.1:0-739 GCF_003236725.1 Pantoea sp. ARC270 | reverse complement strand
GCCCCCGCCAGCCCCAGGCTGCATCCGGCCAGCACCCCCGCCAGCGTGCGCGGCAGCCGGGCGTCACGCACGATGACACAATCGACGCGGGTGCAGTCGGTGAACAGGGCCTGAGTGACCTCATGGAGGGGAATGGATTTGGCGCCCAGCATCAGACTGAGCGCGAAAAGTAGCAACAGCAGCATCCCTGAACCTGCGATTGCGCGACATTGACGCATAACGTTTAAGCCTTCACCAGAAGAGTCACAGAGAAACCCATGCGATTAAGCGACCGATAAGCCTCATCATTTCTGCAGGTTATCCCGTCTCTCAGACGCCACGACCGTTAACAAACAGCGTCTCCAGCCGCGTCAGCAGATTGCTGGCGCTGTAGTAGTCGAGGCGGAAGCTATCCAGCCCCAGTGCATAGACCGCCCTGCTTTTTACTGCCGGGGTCTGCGCCAGGAAAGGGTTGCTCATCACCTGTGCAGTGGTGTTATCGTCGGCGGCAAACAGCAGGTAAGTCTGACCATTCAGGCCCGCCGCCAGATTTTCACCTGACAGCTGAAGAATATCTTTGCGCATTCCCATACTGTGCCCGGCGTGAAGGCTGGCGGGCGGCGTCGCCAGCGTGAAGCCCAGCTGCTGCAGTAACCTGGCCTGCGCTGACGCTGCCGTCCACAGGTTCACGGCCCGCCCGTCGCCGTTCCAGACCATCGCGGAAACCGGCTGCGGCGGCAGCGTCAGCGCAGGCCAGGTT
>NZ_PUGA01000082.1:0-998 GCF_003236725.1 Pantoea sp. ARC270 | reverse complement strand
AGTGCGAACAGTGCGTTAGCGTCCTGTCGCGAGGTGGCGTATATTACGCTTTCCTCCTTCAGAGTCAACCTCTTTTTCAGAAGTTTTTCTCCGGCGGCTCAGTCTCCTGAACCTCTCAACCCGTTTCCCGTTGCCGGTGTGCCGTGTCGATGGAGGCGCATTATAGGGAGTTTCCGCGGGCTGACAAGTGTTTCTTTGAATTAATTTGCTGAGCGCATCTTTTTTAAACGAACGGGTTAAAAACAGACGTTTCGCGCCTGAATAACGCACAAAAACCGCCATTAAACGTTGTAAAGAGACCTGCCGTGGCGGATTGCGGGTGCTATTATTTTGCTTCTTGTCGCAGGATAACCCCAGAAGGACACTCAATGATAAGATCCGCGCGCAGCATGGCCGGTTTGCCATGGATAGCTGCCATGGCCTTTTTCATGCAGTCACTCGACGCCACCATACTGAATACTGCACTGCCCGCCATCGCCTCCAGCCTCGATCGTTCTCCCCTGGCCATGCAATCCGCCGTTATCAGCTACACCCTGACTGTTGCTATGTTGATTCCGGTCAGCGGCTGGCTTGCCGATCGTTTCGGCACGCGTAAGGTGTTTATCGTTGCCGTGTCACTGTTTACCCTTGGCTCACTGGCCTGTGCGCTTTCGCCTACGCTGTCGGTGCTGGTTATGTCACGCATCGTGCAGGGCGTCGGCGGCGCCATGATGATGCCGGTTGCCCGGCTGGCGCTGTTGCGTGCCTATCCGCGCAGTGAGCTGCTGCCGGTGCTCAACTTTGTCACCATGCCGGGATTAGTGGGTCCGATACTGGGACCGATGCTGGGCGGCGTTCTGGTCACCTACGCCACCTGGCACTGGATTTTCCTGATCAACATTCCAATAGGCATTCTCGGTATTGTCTTTGCACGCAAATATATGCCGGACTTCACCACGCCCAAGCGCCGCTTCGACTTTGCAGGCTTCTTATTATTCGGGGCCGGACTGGTGATGATC
>NZ_PUGA01000081.1:0-970 GCF_003236725.1 Pantoea sp. ARC270 | reverse complement strand
GTCTCGGTCGCCGCGCCGATCTCCACGTCGCGCCCGGCCCGCAGATTGACGTCCTGGTCGGCAACCACCGCCGATCCGGTCACCGTCAGATCACGTCCGGCGATGACCGTGACGCTTTCGCCGCTCAGCAGGCTGCCGTTCTCACGGGTGGCGCCATCCAGCGAGATGCTGTGGCTGCTCTTTTTCTTCAGGAAACTTTTTTTCTCTGAGCGGGATTCGCTGAACAGTGACTCCCGTTCGGTGGCGGTATTGAGGGTCACATCCTGTTTCGCCTGCAGCGCAACGGCACCCAGCTCACTGTGCAGCGTGCTGGCCGTGGCGGTGATGCTGCCCTCCTGCGCCACCACCGTGACGCCATCATGTCCACTGAGCGTGCTCCCCACCACGTTCTCACGCAGCATTTCCTCCGCGCGTTCACCCTTGGTTTTCCGGCCGCGACTTTTTTCCTGTGAGGCGCGGTGCTCGCTGTCTGTCGTGTGGTTGAGGATGACATCCTTTTTCGCCAGCAGCGCAACAGCACCCTGTTCGCTGTGCAGCGTGCTGCCGGTGACCGTCACGTCACCCTCACGCCCGATTACCGTTACGCCCTGCTGTCCGCTGAAGGTGCTTCCCATGCTGCCTTCGCGAACCGTCTCCTCGTCACGATGGCTGAGGGTATTACCCAGGCGCCTGTTCTCGCTGTCCAGGTCCTGTGTATGGGCACGCGCATCCTTAATGGTAACGCTCTGCGCACTGACGCCAATCTGGCCCTGTGAACTGTCAACCTGCGCGCCTTCGGCCAGCAGATTATTGCCTGCCACCAGCGTCACGCCCTGATCACCGCTCAGGGAACTGAGCAGCAGACGATCTTCCTGACGGCTGTTGCTGACCGATGAGGTCCGGCTGTTGGCCTCAAGATGGGTGGTATTGGTGGTGGTCTCCGCGCCGATGTGGATGTCGCCGCCAGCCTCAACCCGGGCAGAGCCGGTAG
>NZ_PUGA01000080.1:0-2521 GCF_003236725.1 Pantoea sp. ARC270 | reverse complement strand
TAGTGACTCTCGGTCTCGGTCGCCGCGCCGATCTCCACGTCGCGCCCGGCCCGCAGATTGACGTCCCGGTCGGCAACCACCGCCGATCCGGTCACCGTCAGATCACGCCTGACTATTGGCTTTACAACCGGGCTAAAGATCGAAGTGATCATCGGGCCGGGACAGCATGAGATTATTGCTGCACCCGATGTGCTCCGGTTATGGCGGCTTATGCGGGAAGATTCGGGGCTTAAAAGCAAAAATCACGGCCAGACTGGCCAGGATTCACAGCAAGTTAAGATATTTTTAATTCTTCCGTTGCTTCAGTTATTACTTGTAAAAAAGTACTCAAGCTGAACTTCATTCTATCCTGCTCAGCTAATAACCTAGCATCCGAAAAAAACTCAATTTCAATATTCTCGGGTCCCTTATCTTTATTTAATTGGCAAAGTATTTGATCCTTGTAAGAGATCTCTGCTGTAATTTCTTCGTATTTAGAATCACTGAAGAAGGTTATCTCAAAGCTATTGTCCATATTTTTATCTCGGCGTTTTAGGATCTAAGAAACCAGAAAATGAACCATCAGAGTTATAGCGTATTCCTCTTCCATCAGGAAGCCTATACTCTACACCTCCTCTGGAAAGATCTGTTTTTACAGTATTTGTATTATTCAAAACTTCGTTTACAAACTTATTCGCAGCTTCGCTTTTTTGAGCTGGATTACCTTTTAATGGTTCAAAAACACCGCCAGGCCTGCCAGCATGTTTCTCCCATGCTCTCGCCGCTGCGGATAAACCCTGTTCGTTAATTGGCTCATTGGCTGAAGAAACAAGGTCATCTTTTTTGAAACGATCAAAATTATTGTTTTGGTTACTTTTATTACTCCGCGCATTCTCTTCATCCTGAGGTCCCCAGCCGCCTGGCGTTCCTGAGCCTGAACCACCCAGCTCCGCTTTCTCCGCATCTGTCAGATCCTTTGCCACATTCGGATCGCGGGTCTTTGCAGCTTCGTCACGTGCTTCAACGATTGAAGGGCCATCCGTAATCGGCGGCGTATCCGCCTCAGTTCCTGACCCTTTCACAGCCTTATCCAGTTCCGATGCGATATTGTTGTTAGCGTCCTGAACAACTTTGTCGCCCGGACTCATTGGTAATCCAGGAACAGGCACAACTACTGGTCTTGGCAGTAAAAGATTATTGTTTTCCAGCGACGTTTTTCCCGCCTGCGCACCCGCAACAGCATCCGCCGTGCTGTCTCCCACCACGCCGCCTGCCAGCCCCGCCGCTAATGTCCCCAGCGCGCTTATCGTCTGCCGCTGCTCTTCGCTCAGGTCTTTACGTTTAACGCCTGGATACAGCTGCTGCGCGATGTACTCGCCCATCGCCGCGCCCGATGCGCCTGCCAGCGCCGAGTTGCCGGATGCATACGAGCTTACCGCACCCAGTACCGCGTGCGCCATCAGGTTCGCTTCGGTATTGACGTTACCATTCGCGTCCGTCGTCAGCTCATGTATCTTTTCGGCCAGGTAAGGTGCCGACGCGCCGCTTATCGCCTGCGCCACGTTCCCGCCTGACAGCCCCTGCACCGCCGCCGTCACCGCGCTGATGGCACGCTGCACCTTACCGCCGGTCCCGAACCCGCTGTCAACGAACGCCTGATTGTAAAAGTTGCTGTAAACCTGGTTATTAACGTCATTTTCGCTGTACTGCTTCGTCGGATCCTTCGCTTTCAGCTCCGCCAGCGCCCTGTCGCGGTCGGCCTGCGTGGCATCGGATATCTTCTCATTGGCGGCACGGGTCGCGATGATTTCGCCCTGCGTCCGCGCGATATCCCCCGCCTGCGCCCCGATTTCGCCTATCAGCTGCGCTGCCTTCAGCCGGTTCTGCTCTTTCTCCTTGTCGAAGATGACGTCCAGCCCCGGATTCGCGTTCGCCACGTCGCGGCTGAGGTCCGCCACGTCCTGCTTCTGCTTCGACGGGTCGCGGATAACGATGGTGCCCTCGCTCACCGCCGACCTGGTGGTGCTCTCCGCGCTGCCGCTGTCGTTCACTCCCGCCAGCATCCCGTTGGCCATGTTACCGGCAAAGTTCCCGCCGATGCCGCCGCCGGTGCTCATGCCTGCGCTCTGATGCTGCACCTCATATTCCGCATGATTCTCTGTGTCGCTGAACCCCAGCGTCCCGGTGTCGAGCCGGTTCTTATCGGCGGTGGCAGTGGAACTGATAACCGCGCCGTTCAGCTGTGTGTGCTCACCCACGGTCACGTCAAAGCCGCCCTGACCCGCATAAATCCCGGTCTGTTCGGCCACGCTCTGCCAGTTGCTGTGCATCTTATCCCGGCTCACGTTCACGCTCGCCGACCCGGTCATGGAGCCGAACGTGAAGCTGCCGCCCGCGCTGGCGCTCTGTTGCTTGCTGTCGTAGCGGTCGCTGTCCTGCTCCGAGGTCAGCGTCAGGTTGCGGCCCGCATCCACCTTCACGCTGTTGCCGTTTGCCTGCGCGCCCGTGAGCGTCGTGTCGCGCCCGCTGGTCAGGCTGAGCC
>NZ_PUGA01000008.1:0-93442 GCF_003236725.1 Pantoea sp. ARC270 | reverse complement strand
ATGAGGGAACGGTCACGGCGCAGCGCCTGCGCCTTGCCGTGAAAACGGCAATTTCTGAAGTGAACGCCGAGCTGTACGACTGGCGCGCCGCGCAGATTGCGGCGGGCTTTAAGGTGCTGGCCGACGTGCCTGCGGAATCGCTCGACGGCGAGAGCGAAAAGATTACGGCCTACCTTGCCGCCGTCAGTGCGCTGACCGCCGCCACCATCGTTGAGCGCTATCGCGGCTATGACGCCAGCGGCACGAAAAAAGCGGGCGAAATCGAGGCGAGCGCCGACGAGTACTGGCGCGACGCGCGATTCAGTATCAGCCGCATCGCCGGTAAGCCTGGCTGCATTGTGGATCTGCTCTGATGAACGTTTACGCGCAGCAGGGCGATACCGTTGACGAAATCTGTCAGCGCTATTACGGACGAACCGGTCAGGCCGTCGGGCTGGTTTATGCGGCTAATCCGGGCCTCGCCGAAAGCGGGCCGGTGCTGCCACACGGCTGCGAGGTGACGCTGCCTGATCTGCCTGAATCTTCAGCAGGTGAAACCGTCAACCTGTGGGACTAAAAATGGAAAAAATCAGCTCTGTGATCAACTACCTGATTGGCCTCATCCTGATGTGGTTCGGCCGTCATACGCCGCAGGATATCGCCTTTATGGTCGGTTCCGGCGTGGCGGTTATCACGCTTATAACTAACGTGGCGACGTTCTTTATCAACTGGCATTACCGACGCAAAACCTACGAGCTGCAGCGCCTGCGGGGGGTGAACCTTGAGCCAGACCGTTAAACGCTGCGCCGTCGTCGCCGTGCTGGCGATTGCTGCGCTGCTGCCACAGTTTAAAACCCTGAAAACGTCCGAGGCCGGGCTTGCGCTCATTGCCAACGCCGAGGGGTGCCGCACCTCGCCCTATCAGTGCAGCGCCGGAGTCTGGACTAACGGCATCGGTCACACAGAGGGCGTGACGCCGCAAAGCCAGATCAGCGAGCGGCAGGCGGCGGTTAATCTTGTGTATGACGTGATGCGCGTAGAGCGCGGGATCGATACCTGTATGCGCAGCGATATGCCGCAGCCGGTCTATGACACCGCCGTTTCATTCGCCTTTAACGTCGGCGTGCGCGCGGCCTGCAGCTCGACCTTTGCCCGTTACATCATGATGCAGCACTGGTCTGATGCCTGTAATGAGCTGCGGCGCTGGGTGTACGTTAAGGGCGTTAAAAATCGCGGGCTGGAAAACCGCCGCGCGAATGAGACAGCCTACTGCCTGCGGGGTGCGAAATGACGCGGCTGATAGCTCTGCTTCTGGCCGTGGCTCTGCTGGCGCTGGGCGTGACCGGCTGGCAGTGGAAAGTTGCAAAAGACGACCTGACCAGCGCACAGCGCATTATCGGCACGCTGTCGGCCGGTATCGAGAGCCGCGACCGGGCGATAGCCAGGCTGGACGCGGATGCAAAAGCCAGCCAGAAGCGCGAGGCCGAGCTGCGGCTGATGCAGGGCCGTGCCAGCACGGCCGCGCTTAACCGTGAAATGACCATACAGAGAGAAACCGATGCGAATCCGATACTGCGTAACTGGTCTGCTGCTGATCTGCCTGACGATGTTATCCGGCTGCACGCCCGTCCGGCCTTCGCCAGCGCCAGAGATTATCTGGATTGGGTGTCCGCGCGTGACAAGCTGCCCGGTGCCGGGAAACAGCCTTAAAACGGCGGGCGATCTGACGGCGGACAATCGCCAGCTTGAGGCTGCACTCGCCGCCTGCGGGCTGCAGGTCGAAATCATCAAAGACTGCCAGGAACAACACGATGCTGAAACCGCAACAACTGCGTCAGGCGCTGACCGACAGCGTGCCGGAGCTGCAGCGAAACCCTGACGCGCTGAACGTATTTATCGACAGCGGGCGCATCGTCTCGACGCTTGCCAGCTCGCTGTCGTTTGAATACCAGTACCGGCTTAACATGGTTATCACCGACTACGCCGGTAATATCGACCTGCTGATTGTGCCGCTGCTGGCATGGCTGCGCACAAATGAACCCGACATCATGGCAACCGAGGAAAAGCGCCGGACGGGCTTTACCTTTCAGGCGGACGTTATCAGCGACACGGCCAGCGACATCAGCATTGAGCTGCAGCTGAGCGAGCGCGTGATCGTGAAGCGGGCCGACGACGGGCTGCACGTGACCCACGTCGGCGAGAACCCGCTGCCGGAAAATGACGCGCGGCCGGTGCAGCTTTACGTTAAGGGCGAGCTGGTCAGCGAGTTACAGACATGAGCGAGCTGCAGTTGGTAAATGACCGTCTGGAGGCGCTTATCAGCAGCCTGTCAGCCCCGGCGCGTAAAGAAATGGCGCGCAGCATTGGCCGTAAGTTGCGTGCGAGTCAGCAGCAGAACATCAAGCGGCAGCAGGCACCTGACGGAACGCCGTTTAAGCCCCGCAAAACGCAGCCCGTGCGCAGCAAAAAAGGCCGGATAAAGCGCGAGATGTTCGCAAAGCTACGTACCACGAAATATTTAAAAATCGAAGCTACACCAAGTGAAGCTATTGTTGGTTTCGAATCAAAGGTCCAGCATCTAGCAAATGTTCATCACTACGGCTTGAAAGATCGGCCAAGAAGAAATATAAAAGAAGTACTTTACAACAGTCGTCCTCTGCTTGGCTTAACGTCAAATCATTTGAGTTTGATACAAGATGTCATAACGGAAGCTTTAGCAGAGAACTCTAAATAATTTGAGTTATTTTAAAATGGCAAAACCTCGGGTTTTTATTAGCTCTACTTTTTTTGATCTCCGCTCAATGCGGGCTAGTTTAGAACGGTTTGTCAAAGAAACAGGTTACGACCCTATTCTATTTGAACGAGGTCACATTCCATGGGGGAAGGAGGATGCTCTTGAATCTTATTGCTATAGAGAGATCCATACTTGCGATATCTTAGTTGCGGTTATTGGCGGAAAATTTGGCACGCAATCCAGAAGTAATGATTCCTCAATAACGCAAAATGAGATAAATGAAGCTTATGAGAAAGGAAAGCAAGTTTATTTATTTGTCGATAAGTCAGTGCATTCTGAATATCATACCTATCAAAAAAATAAACACCTTGAAGGCTTCTCTCCAATTTCAGTAGATAACAATAAAATATTTGATTTTCTATATGATATTTACAATATGGATGTAGGAAATCCAGTTGAGCCATTTGAAACAGTCGAAGACATTATAAGATTCCTGAAGGAACAATGGGCCGGATTGTTTCAGAGGCTGCTTACTACGAATTCAAGATATATTGAGGCGCAGTTGATTAGCGACCTCAAGTCGAGCAGTGAAACTCTAAGCAGTTTAGTTGCAGTGTTGCTTAAGGAAAAGAATAATCCCGGTCAAGTTAATGACATATTAATGTTGCACCACCCGGCTTTCGAAGCAATTAAGAAAAGTGCTGGGATAACTTATAGGGTTGTTTTTTATAACCTAGAAGAGCTGAACCAATTATTATCAGCAAGGGGATATAATCTCGATAAAGATTGGTCGCCTGATGATGCTCACGATTTCGATAACAAAAAAGCTAATAAAGCTATTCGTGTAAGCAAGGATATTTTTGATGCTGAAGATAAGTTGATCACAATGACTCCTGCTGATTGGAAAACCGATTATGTGAAAGTTATTCCGCTAGCAGCGTTTTCCGATGACGAGATTCCCTTCTAGAACGTCAAATTTACGTTTCGTTAGTCAATGAGCAAACAGCATAAGGTTGCTGCTAATTAATTTGAACGGCAACCTTATGTCATGAACGAACAACTCTCAGAAATTCAGCGCCTGCTGCGCAATCTTATCCGCATCGGAACCGTGTCGGCCGTCAATCTCGACGGTGGGCTGTGCCGTGTCGATACGGGAAAAAACACAACCAACTGGCTGCACTGGCTGAGCGCCCGTGCGGGTAAAACCCGCTCGTGGAATGCGCCGTCAGTGGGGGAGCAGGTTCTTATTTTGTGCCTCGGCGGCGAACTCGATACCGGCTTTGTGCTGCCGGGCATTTTCTCGGATGACAACCCAGCCCCGTCAGCCTCGGCCGATGCACTGCACTGGTCATTCCCTGACGGCGCAGTGATCGAGTACGAGCCGGAAACGGGCGCACTGGCCGCAACCGGCATACAGACGGCAACCATCAAAGCAGCGGTAAAAATCCTGTTCGACTCGCCCGAAGTGGAATGCACAACGCTGCTCAAAACTGCGCAACTGGAAGTCACAAAGGGCGCAGTGATGAAAGGCAACGTTACGCATAGCGGTGGCAACCTTTCCTCAAACGGCAAAGTGCTGCACTCGCATATCCACCCAGGCGACAGCGGCGGCCAGACGGGAGCGCCAGTATGACAACTGCAAAATATATCGGCATGAACCGGGAAACCGGCGGCGCGCTGACCGACCTCGATCACATCCGGCAGTCAGTGCGTGACATTCTGCTGACCCCTGTCGGCACCAGGGTGATGCGTCGCCAGTATGGTTCGCTTTTATCCGCGCTGATTGACCAGCCGCAAAACGAGGCGCTGCGCCTGCAGATTATGTCGGCCTGCTATATGGCGATCCTGAAATGGGAGCCGCGCGTAAAGCTGACCGCCATCAGCTTTGAGTCGGATATCAACGGCGCAATGGTGGTTGAGCTGTCCGGTAACCGCACCGACGGCGCGCAGCCTTTTTCCTTAACCGTTCCTGTGAGCTGAGACTATGGCAACTATCGACCTGAGCCAGCTGCCTGCCCCTGATGTGGTGGAGGCGTTGGACTATGAAAGCCTGCTGGCCGAGCGTAAGGCGACGCTGATTTCCCTTTACCCGGCTGACCAGCAGGAGGCCGTCGCCCGCACGCTGACGCTGGAGTCAGAACCCATCGTTAAACTGCTGCAGGAAAATGCCTACCGTGAGCTGATCCTGCGCCAGCGCATCAATGAGGCGGCAAAAGCCGTCATGGTTGCTTATGCGCTGGATGGCGACCTTGACCAGCTCGGCGCGAATAATGGCGTACCCCGCCTGATTATTACCCCGGCCGACGATACAACCATTCCGCCAACCCCCGCAGTGATGGAAAGTAACGATGATTTCCGGCTGCGCATCGCCTCCGCCTTTGAAGGGCTGAGCGTGGCCGGGCCAACCGGTGCTTATGAGTACCATGCCAAAAGTGCTGACGGCCGCGTAGCCGATGCATCAGCCATCAGCCCGTCGCCCGCCGTTGTTACCGTGACTGTGCTTGCGCGAGAAGGCAACGGCGTGGCGGGCGACGATTTGCTGGCCGTGGTTAACGCTGCGCTCAATGATGAGGACGTGCGCCCGGTTGCCGACCGGGTGAGCGTGCAGTCAGCAAAAATTGTGGAATACGAAATCGTGGCCGAGCTATACCTCTATCCGGGGCCGGAAGCGGAGCCAATCCGCGCCGCCTCAGAGGCAAAGCTCGCCGCCTTTGTCAGCGCGCAGAAGCGCCTCGGCCGAGACATTCGCCTGTCTGCGCTGTATGCCGCCATGCACGTTGAGGGCGTGCAGCGCGTCAACCTTATCAAGCCATCGGCTGATGTGGTGCTCGACAAAACGCAGGCCGCTTACTGCACAGGCTACACGCTGACAGTGGGGGGATCGGATGAGTGATCGCCTGCTGCCGACCGGCTCATCAGCGCTTGAGATTGCTGCTGCCGAGGCGCTGGCGAGTCCTAGCGCTATGAGCGTGCCGCTGCGCCAGTTATGGAATCCGTACACATGCCCGGTGGAGCTTCTGCCCTATCTGGCGTGGGCGTGGTCGGTTGACCGATGGGATTCAGACTGGCCTGAATCGACAAAGCGCGCCGTGGTTGCCGCCTCGCAGTACGTGCACCGGCACAAGGGCACTATCGGGGCAATCCGCCGCGTCGTTGAGCCGCTGGGCTATCTCATCAAGATAATTGAGTGGTGGAAAACCAACGAAGCGCCAGGCACGTTCCGGCTGGACGTGGGCGTACTGGATACCGGCATTACCGAGGAAATGTATAACGAGCTGGAGCGCCTGATAGCTGACGCCAAGCCCTGCAGCCGTCACCTTATCGGCCTGTCCATTAATCTCGATGCTAACGGCACTCTGCCGGTCGCCGTTGCCAGCTACAGCGGCGACGAGCTGACTGTTTACCCTTACACCCCTGAGCTTATCAGCGTCGGCGGGCCGGTCTATTCTGGCGCGGCGGTGCATCTTATTGACCTGACGGAAGTGAGCGCATGACGACAAAATATTTTGCCCTGCTGACCAATCAGGGCGCGGCTAAGCTGGCGAACGCCGCCGCACTCGGCACGAAAGTGAATATCGCCTCTATGGGTGTCGGCGATGGTGGCGGCACGCTGCCGACGCCTGACGCGGCGCAGACTAAGCTCATCGGCGAGAAGCGCCGCGCGCAGCTTAATTCGCTGACAGTTGACGCGGCAAACAGCAGCCAGATTATTGCCGAGCAGATTATCCCCGAAAACGAGGGCGGTTTCTGGATCCGCGAGATTGGCCTGTATGACGCCGACGGCGTGCTGATTGCCGTTGCTAACTGCCCGGAAACCTATAAGCCGCAGCTGGCTGAAGGCAGCGGCAGAACGCAGACCGTGCGCATGATCCTTATTGTCAGCAGTACCGGTGATGTGGCGCTGAAGATAGACCCGGCTGTTGTGCTGGCGACCCGGCAATATGTGGATAAGGTTATGTCTGACCATATTGCCGCCGCTAATCCGCACAGACAGTATCTGCTTGCCGCTGACGGATCGGCGCTGCCGGTTGGTATTCCTCAGCCGTGGCCGTCCGCAACACCCCCGACAGGCTGGCTTAAGTGCAACGGCGCATCCTTCAGCGCCTCAGCCTATCCGGCACTTGCGAAAGTCTATCCGTCGCTGAAACTGCCAGATCTGCGCGGTGAGTTTATTCGCGGCTGGGACGACGGGCGCGGTGCGGACAGCGGACGTGTGCTGCTGTCCGCGCAGGGTGATGCCATACGTAACATTACCGGCGTGCAGTCTCTTGATGTGGCTTACAACGGGAAGTCTGAAGGCGCTTTTTATAACAATGGCAAAAATGCGAACGAAGGCGTTTACGCAGATGGTTCGCCCATCAATGATGGTCCGCCGGTCGGCACTGTGAGTTCGGGCGCTTCAACCGGCGAGAAAATTTATTTTGACGCCTCGCGCATGGTGCCTGTGGCGGCGGAGAACCGCCCGCGTAACGTGGCGTTTAACTACATCGTGAGGGCTGCATAATGGCTAAGGTGACACTTGATAAAAACGGGCTGGCAAAAGCCGACGGCACGCTGACGGTTTACGGGTATGACGCGCTAACCGGGGAGTTTACCGGCGCAGTGCAGGAGTTTCTTCCGCAGGGTGTCGGCCTGCCCGCCTGCGCCTGCCTGAGCGCACCGCCTGCCTCGCAGTCGGGCATGGTGGCCGTGTATCAGGGCGGCGGCTGGCTGAGCATGCCGGACCATCGCGGCGAAACGGTTTACCCGGTTTACGGCGGCGCGCCGGTGAAGATTACTGCGCTCGGCGACTATCCCGCAGACACCACAACGCAGGCTCCGGCAACCACGTTCGACAAGTGGGACGGTGAAAAGTGGGTAACCGACAACGATGCGCAGCAGCAATCACTGTTTGACGCAGCGGCCAGCGAAAAGTCGGCGCGCGTGAGTGAGGCCAATGGCATCACCCAGGCATGGCAGACGCAGCTGCTGCTGGGGATTATTACGGATGACGATAAAGCATTGCTTATCGAGTGGATGAAGTACATTCAAAAATTACAAAAATTAGACTTGAGTAAAAAAACAACAATAGTTTGGCCTAACAAACCATTGTAATAAAAAACGAGGGTTCTTTAATCTCCATAGATAGAGAGAGTAGAGAACCCTAAATATAAGTGACTTCTTTAAAAAGACTACTATCAATCCTACAAAAATATTGACGAAGCAAGTTTTTCAGTCTAGGTTAAAAAGACTAATCCATCTAGATTAAAAATCATATCGCAACCTTAGGTTGCCATACATCGCGCAATTTTCATCTCAAACCCAAATTATGTCTTTTGACAAAGATCATGACAGGGTTGCGTAATAGAAAACCCCAAGCAAGCCAGTAGAAAGGAATAAAATTAGCCATCTTTTTACCCTAACATTCAAAGGCGCTACTTTTTTATCGCTCCTGATGAAATCATTTAAAGCTGAATCATATTGCCTCACTAGAGTGGTCCTTATTGATTGAATCGTAGATGAGCCAACGCCAGAGTTAAGATAAGTATTTAAAAGATCTCTAGATTCAATTTCAGTTATAATATTTGAAGGCAAACACATCTTCATTAAAACAAAAGCTTTTTCATTGGATTGTATAATCAACTCAACGAAGTTATCTTCATTAAAGAATGGCCCGATGCGTATCATTGGCTCAATTATCTTTGTGATGTCTTCATTTTCTAAAGGGCTACCTTTCGCTATTTTCTCATAGGCCATCACAATCGCAGATGATGATTTATCTATTAATGGGGAGATGTAACTCATTTTAGCTCTAGCTTCGGAAATAGTTAGATTCATTAAGCTCCATATAAATATAAATATACCTGCAACAATGGGAGCTATGGATTTTACAACTTCTTTCCAGCTATCCTTGTTGTAGTTATTATACAGAGTGTTACTTATGTTGACTAACTGGCCCTTTATTCCGTCTAGCTTTTCACCTAGTTGCTGAGATGCGATGGTTGTATCGTTGTGATATTTTTGAATTCTAAACTCTTCAAAACTTTCACTCAAGAGCTTGATACCTCTTAACCCTTCTTTGAATGATTTAGCGTCGACCCCAACCTTTCCTTCCTCTTTAAGGGCTTCATCTATCGCGAAATTAATTTTAATTAAGTGACTTTCTAGAGATGAAAGTTTTCTTGCGCTTAATGGATCGACAGTATATAGCTCTGTAACTTCCTTTTTATTGACTTGCGCAGGTGCTGAGCAAGCAGATATAAAAATGAAAAAAAATATAAAAATCCTATACATCAACTCTTCTCCATAAAAATTTATGTCCATCGCTAAATCTAATGCTTTTCTTCAAAAAGGTTTTGCTAATTATAACAGTAAAACAATTTCGAGCTAATGTCCTTTGATGTCTTAGCAAACATAAATGAGCTGTTGTTATACAAAAAAGAAGTCACCCTGAGCACACCCTCAAAACGGAGTGCATCAGATGTCAGATTATCATCATGGTGTCCGCGTCGTCGAAGTTAATGACGGCACGCGCACCATTACAACCGTATCAACCGCAATCGTGGGCATGGTCTGCACCGCGCAGGACGCTGACGCGGCAACCTTTCCACTCAATACGCCGGTACTTATCACCAACGTGCAGGGCGTAGTCGGCAAGGCGGGTAAAAAAGGCACACTTGCGGCCGCGCTGCAGGCCATTGCTGACCAGTCCAAACCTGTGACCGTCGTCGTGCGCGTGGCTGAAGGTGCCGACGAAGCCGAAACCACGTCAAATATCATCGGCGGCACGGATGAAAACGGCCAGTATACCGGCATGAAAGCGCTGCTCGCCGCGCAGACCCAGCTCGATGTTAAGCCTCGCATTCTTGGCGTGCCGGGGCTGGATTCACTGGCGGTGGCGACCGCGCTTGCCAGCATCGCGCAGCAGCTGCGCGCCTTTGCCTACGTGTCAGCGTGGGAATGCAAAACCATTTCCGAAGCCCGCCTGTATCGTCAGAACTTCAGCCAGCGCGAAATCATGGTTATCTGGCCGGACTTTCTCGCCTGGAACACTGCGACCAGCAAATCCGATACTGCCTTTGCGACCGCCCGCGCGCTGGGCCTGCGCGCCAAAATCGACAACGACACGGGCTGGCATAAAACCCTGTCTAACGTCGGCGTTAACAATGTGACCGGTATTTCCGCGTCGGTGTTCTGGGATCTGCAGCAGACCGGCACCGACGCCGACCTGCTCAACGAGGCCGACATTACGACGCTGATTCGTAAAGACGGTTTCCGCTTCTGGGGCAACCGCACCTGCAGCGATGACCCGCTGTTTCAGTTTGAGAACTACACCCGCACCGCGCAGGTGCTGGCCGACACGATGGCCGAGGCGCACATGTGGGCGGTTGATAAGCCGCTGACGCCGGTTCTGGTGCGCGAGATTATCGCGGGCATAAATGCGAAGTTCCGCGAGCTGGTTAACGCCGGTTATCTGCTGGGTGCATCCGCCTGGTATGACGAAAGCGCCAACGATAAAGACACCCTGAAGGCGGGGAAACTCTTTATCGATTATGACTATACGCCGGTTCCGCCGCTGGAGGATTTAACCCTTCGCCAGCGCATCACCGACACCTATCTGGCGAACTTCGCCGCATCCGTAAACAGCTGAGGAGCCGGATAAATGGCACTGCCACGCAAACTGAAGGGCATGAACCTTTTTAACGACGCCAACAGCTATCAGGGTGTCGTTACCGCCGTCACCCTGCCGAAGCTGGCGCGCAAGCTCGACCCGTTCCGCGCGGGCGGCATGAGCGGCGCGGCCTTTATTGATAACGGTCTGGAAGATGACGCGCTTGATGTTGAATGGAGCATCGGCGGTATTGATGAGCTGGTACTCACGCAGTGGGGTGCGTCTGACATTCCCCTGCGCTTTACCGGCTCTTACCAGCGCGACGATACCGGCGAGGAAATCGCGGTAGAGATTGAGGTGCGCGGTAAGCATCAGTCGTTTGATTTTGGTGAAGCCAAGCAGGGCGAAGATACCGAAACCAAAATCACCAGTAAAAACACCTATTACAAGCTCACCTTCAACGGCAAAGAGCTGATCGAAATCGACACCATCAACATGGTGGAGAAGGTTAACGGCACTGACCGTCTTGAGCAGCGCCGTAAAAACCTCGGCCTGGTATAAACACTGACGCCAGCGCCCGCCGCTGGCATTACCTGACTACAGTGAACAGAGAACAATCATGGAAAAGAAAGATAGCGTTGTTGAGTTTGAAACCCCGCTGAAGCGCGGCGAAACCGAAATCAAAAGCGTGGAGCTGATTAAGCCGACGGCCGGAAGTCTGCGCGGCGTGCGCCTGGCCGACCTGTGCCAGTCTGATGTTGACGCCCTGCTGACCGTGCTGCCCCGCATTACCCTGCCAGCGCTGACAAAGGCCGAGTGTAATGCCCTTGATCCGGTAGACCTGATTGCGCTGGGCGGAAAGGTGATCGGTTTTTTGCAGTCGAAGTCGGACGAATAGACTGGCCGCACGGCCTGACGGTTAACGACCTGATGGCCGACATTGCCACGATATTTCACTGGCAACCTTCCGAGATGTACGACATGCCGCTGGCCGAGCTGATGGACTGGCGGCATAAAGCCTTTATCCGCAGCGGAGCAACCCCGGATGAGCAATAACCTCAAGGTGCAGGTACTGCTGAACGCGGTAGACAAAGCCTCGCGCCCCTTCAAAGCCGTGCAGACCGCCGCTAAAAATCTGTCGTCTGACATTCGCCAGACACAATCAACCATTAAGGAGCTGGATGCGCAGGCCGGAAAAATTGACGGCTTCCGCAAGGCCAGCGCGCAGCTGGCCGTCACGCAGCAGAGCCTGAAGGACGCAAAGCAGGAGGCGGCAGCGCTGGCCGTGCAGTTTAAAAACACGGAGCGCCCGACGACACAGCAGGCCCGCGCGCTTGAAAAGGCCCGGCAGGCGGCGGCTGAGCTGCAGACCAAAACCAACAGCCTGCGCCTGTCGGTCCAGCAGCAGCGCGAGGCGCTTAACGCGGCGGGGATTTCCACTAAAAGCCTGAGCAGTGAGCAGCAGCGCCTGAAATCCGCCTCGGCGCAGGCAACCGTCAGTCTGAGTCGGCAGAAAATGGAGCTGCAGCGGCTGAATGCGCAGCAGGAGCGGCTGAACCAGACCAGCGAACGCTACCGTAAAGGACAGGAGCTGTCAGGCAGGGTGCGCAACATGGGCGCGGCCGGTATCGGTGCTGCCACGGTTGGCGGCATGGCAGCAACCTCGCTCCTGATGCCGGGGTTTGATTTTGCACAGAAAAATTCCGAGCTGCAGGCCGTGCTCGGTGTGGGAAAAGAATCGCCGGAAATGAAAGCCCTGCGTGCGCAGGCGCGTCAGCTCGGCGATACAACCGCCGCCTCTGCCGATGATGCCGCAGGCGCGCAAATCGTTATCGCCAAAGGCGGCGGTGATGCCGCTGCCGTTCAGGCCGTTACGCCGGTTACGCTCAACATGGCGCTGGCAAACAAGCGCACGATGGAAGAAAACGCCGGGCTGCTGATGGGGATGAAGTCAGCCTTCCAGCTTTCAAACGATAAGGTGGCACACATCGGCGACGTGCTGTCGATGACCATGAATAAAACGGCCGCTGACTTTGACGGGCTGAGTGACGCGCTGACCTACGTCGCCCCGGTAGCGAAAAACGCGGGCGTCAGCATCGAGCAGGCGGCGGCGATGGTCGGCGCTCTGCACGATGCCAAAATAACCGGCTCAATGGCCGGTACGGGAAGCCGCGCCGTGCTGAGCAGGCTGCAGGCTCCTACCGGCGAATCATTCAAGGCTATCAAAGAGCTGGGAATTAAAACGGCAGACGGCAAAGGAAATACCCGCCCGATCTTCACCATCCTGAAAGAAATGCAGGCGAGCTTTGATCGTAACAAGCTGGGAACGGGCCAGCGCGCCGAGTACATGAAAACCATCTTCGGCGAAGAGGCCAGCTCATCGGCCGCCGTACTGATGACCGCCGCCTCAACCGGCAAGCTTGATCAGCTGACCGCCACGTTTAAAGCCTCTGATGGCAAAACCGCCGAACTGGTCCAGGTCATGCAGGATAATCTCGGCGGCGATCTGAAAGAGCTGCAGTCTGCTTATGAGGCTATCGGCACCGACCTGTTTGATCAGAACGACGGCAGCCTGCGCACACTTACACAGGATACAGCGGCGCTGCTGCTTAAGGTTGATGGCTGGATTAAAGCTAATCCTGAGCTGGCAGGCGGTATAGCAAAAGTGGTGATGGGCGGGCTGATGTTAGCCGGGGCGCTGGGTGCTATCGGGCTGGTAGCCTGGCCGGTGATCGCAGGCGTGAATACCCTGATTGCCGGGGCGGGCTTCCTCGGTACGGCATTCAGCATCGCGGGCGGAGCGATTACGGCCGCGCTCGGCGCTATCACGCTGCCGGTTGTGGCCGTCGCGGCGGCAATCGTGGCCGGGGCGCTACTGGTGCGCAAATACTGGAAACCCATCAGCGCCTTTATTGCAGGCATGGCCGAAGGATTCACCGCTGCGATGGGGCCGATCAGTGATTCCTTCGGTTCGTTAAAGCCGGTGTTTGATTGGGTGGGCGGCAAGGTCAAAGAGCTGTGGGACTGGTTCGGCAAACTACTGGAGCCGGTAAAATCAACGCAGACTGAACTCGCCGCCGCCGCAGATATGGGTAAGAAGTTCGGCAACATGCTGGCCGAGGCGCTGAAAATTCCAGGTCACGCGCTCGATCAGCTGATGGGCGGCATTAACTGGATGCTGGATAAGCTCGGCATTATCGACACGAAATCCGACGGGCTGAAAGACAAGGTGCCGTCGCCTGACCCGGTAGCGACCGGCGGCGCGGGCGCCGATACCGGCGGGCTGCAATACAACATCGCCTACGGGGGCGCGCCTTACCGCCCGGTTTCAGCTCCGTCAGCCGGGGGCGGATTCACCGACCGCAGCCAGAATACATATCAGTATGAAATTAACATGCATGAGGGTATGACCAAAGACGACGCAATGGCATTAATGGCGCAGCACCAGGCAAAAGAGCAGCGCAACCGCCAGGCACAGAACCGCAGCAAAATGGGCTGGGAGGATTAACCGATGATGATGATTTACGGCATGATGCCGTTTATGCGACAGACCCTGCCTTACGGGGACATGCAGCAGAATATCGACTACCGCTGGCCCACTAACAGCAGGTTCGGGCAGCGTCCATCGGCGCAGTTTATCGGGCCGGGCGATGAAAAAATCACGCTTTCCGGGGAGCTGCGCCCGGAAATCACAGGCGGCCCGGTGTCGCTGATGACCGTCCGCCTGATGGCCGATGAGGGCATGGCGTGGCCGCTGATTGGCGGCAGCGGCATGATTTACGGCATGTACGTGATCGAGAGTATTTCTAACACCTTCAGCGAGTTTTATCCCAACGGAACGGCCAGCAAAATCATGTTTACCCTGAGTCTTAAGCGCGTGGATGAGTCGCTTACCTCTATGTTTGGCGATCTGAAGAAACAGGCTGACGGGCTTATCAGCGGCTCAGGCAATCTGCCAGGGCAGCTCACGTCAGCAATCAACGGCGTAAAGTCGGCAGCCGGTAGCCTGATTTCTTCTGCACAGGGGCTGCTCGGATGATCGGGATAAGCAGCCTGCCGGTACAGGCCGGGGCGCAGCTGACGCCGGATTTCATGCTGAAGGTTAATTCTAATGACGTCACAACCAACATCCGGGATCGCCTTGTCTCGATGACGCTGACCGATAACCGCGGCTTTGAAGCTGACCAGCTGGATATTGAGCTGGACGACGCCGACGGCCAGCTGGCAATGCCGGTGCGCGGCGCAGTGATAACGCTGTTTCTCGGCTGGAAGGGGCAGACGCTTTTCGACAAAGGTGATTTCACCGTTGATGAGGTTGAGCACCACGGCGCGCCGGACACCATGACCATTCGCGCCCGCAGTGCCGATTTTCGTGGCTCGCTCAATTCCCGCCGGGAGGTGTCCTATCACGACACCACCCTGGGGGAAGTCGTGACGCAGATAGCCGCACGAAATAACTTAAAGCGCATGCTGGCTGATGGGTTCGCCGGAATTGCCGTAGCGCACATTGACCAGACGCAGGAGACAGACGCTAAATTCCTGACGCGACTCGCCACGCTGTACGGCGCGGTTGCGGCAGTGAAGGCCGGGCGGCTTCTGTTTATAAAGCCCGGTAACGGCGTCACCGCCAGCGGAAAGCCAATCCCGCAGATGACGATTACGCGACAGGACGGCGACCGGCACAGCTTCAGCATTGCTGACCGTGGCGCATATACCGGCGTCTCTGCGAGCTGGCTGCATACCAAAGACCCGAAGCCGAAAAAGGTGAAGGTGAAGCGCAAGCCAAAGGTAAAGCATCTGCGCGCGCTGGAGCACCCGGCGGCTAAAAAGAAAAAGACGACCGCGACCAAAACACCAGAGGCCAGAGAGGGTGATTATCTGGCTGGCACGGAAGACAATATATTTACGCTGACGACCGTATATGCGACGAAAGCGGCCGCAATGCGGGCAGCTAAAGCAAAGTGGGATAAGCTGCAGCGCGGAGTCGCTGAGTTCTCGCTCACGCTCGCAATGGGCCGCGCCGACCTGTACCCGGAGACGCCGGTCAGGGTGAGCGGCTTTAAGTCGGTGATCGATGCGCAGCCGTGGATTATCAGTAAGGTGACGCATAGCCTGAGCGGCAGCGGGTATACAACCACGCTTGAGTTTGAAGTGCTGCTTTCAGATATTGAATATCAGTCAGAAACAGAGGGTGAAACGGAAACTGCTTAATTCGGGTGTAATTTGCAAAACACGATTTGCATATTCAAACTAAGTGGCTCTCCCTGCCCTTATTGAGGATATTGATGATGATGCACTGCCCTTTATGCCAGACAGCAGCCCACGCAAAAAGCAGCCGCTATGTTTCAAAAGAAACAAAAGAACGTTATCACCAGTGCCAGAATATTAATTGCAGCTGCACATTCAAAACGCACGAGACCGTGACTGGAATGATTGTCTCGCCTGGGCAAATCAATAAGGTGCCACTCTACACTAGCCAACAGCAACCTTCCCTTCTGCATTAATTTAGCCCGCTCAGCGGGCTTTTTCATGTTTGAAAATCCATAATCAAACATTGAATACTGTTTTTATATACAGTAATTTAACCCCCTTTTATCAAGGGGGCTGCATGGCAATAAGGAAATTAAATACAGGTAAGTGGCTCTGCGAGTGCTATCTCAATGGAAGGGATGGTAAACGAGTGAGACGACAGTTCAGGACCCGAGCTGAAGCCATTGCCTTTGAGCAATACACTCAGGACGAAATGAAGGCTAAACCCTGGCTGGCTGAGAAAGAGGATAACCGCAAGCTTAGCGAACTTATCGAGCTATGGTACAAACTGCACGGTTGCTCGCTAAGTGACAGAAAAGGCCGACTCGGCAAACTCAATATTATTTGCAATGGCATGGGAAACCCCGTTGCTGCCTCTATCACTTCAAAGGATTGGGCACATTATCGGGACAGGCGTTTACATGGCCTCATACAGAACGGATACAAAACCAGCGATAAATCGTTAAAGGTCTCACCGGGTACCATTAACTGTGAACATGCATTCCTTCGCGCTCTTTTTAATGAGCTGGAACGGCTTGGTGAAATCAGCTACCCCAACCCACTTAAAAATATCCGCGAGTTTGATCAGCCAGAAAAAGAAATGGCATGGTTGACTGAAGCCCAGATACAAAAGCTGCTTGCTGCCTGTAAAGTTCACGATAACCCGGATCTCACGCTGATTATTAAAATCTGCCTTTCAACCGGGTGCCGGTGGAGTGAAGCCGCGAATCTTAAAGCCTCACAATTGTCTCCAAACAAAATTACCTTCATCAATACCAAAGGCAAAAAGAACCGCTCGGTACCTATCGACAACGCCCTGTATAACGAATTAAAAAACAAAGAAGGCCGTTTTTTTGCAGAGTGCTATCGCCAGTTTTATCGGGTCATTCGCCTGGCCGGTATTGAATTACCCGAAGGCCAGATGAGCCATGTACTGCGCCATAGCTTTGCCAGTCACTTTATGATGGCCGGAGGAAATATCATCGTGCTGCAGCGTATTCTCGGGCATTCCGACATCAGGGTGACGATGCGTTATGCGCACTTCGCGCCCGACCATCTTGAGGATGCAATTCGTTGTAATCCGCTGGCGTTGATGGCGAAGGAAAGTGGCGACAAAGTGGCGACTCAGAGTCCAGCAGAGTAGAACAGAAGGTAACAGGGTTGGGCTTAACTAATTGATTATATTGTAAGTTTATGTTTTTAAATGCCAAACAAAAAAAGACCGAATACGATTCCTATATTCGGTCCAGGGAAATGGCTCTCGAGGAGCCGTGCGCTAAAAGTTGGCATTTATGAAGGCGATAACGCCTTGCAACTTAAGATTAGAACAGCGCGGAGGAATTGCCAGCTGAGGCACGGCACAGGGCCATAAACAGGATCAGTTTGTGATCGCAACGGCAAAAAACAGTCGGGCGCAGCGTGATGCTGCACCCGGCAGGCTTACTTACCGCACAGCGCCTGAGTGCGCTCAACAATCGGCTGCAGGCTCATCATCTGGCCCGGATGCGCTTTATCCTCGCTCTGGATCACGCTGATCGGCTGCGCTTTCACCTGGTTGCTTTTAAACAGCGCATCCGCTTTGTCGTTCAGCGGGTATTGCATCAGCGTGCTCGGGTTGATGGCAAACATGGCACCGTCTTTCTCGCAGGTCAGCATCACCTCTTCACGATTAAACGGCCACTTATCTTTACCGATCTCAAAGCGGCTGACGGTAATGATTTGTGCCGCCAGCGCCTGGCCGCATACAGATAATAACAGGATTGCGGGGACCACTTTCTTCAGCAACATAACTGCCCTTTTCTCTCTTAAATCACATTCAGGCTGGCGACAGCGTGGCAAACACGCTGACCAGCCCAACCACGCCACAAGCCAGCAGCAGTTCGAGCTGTGTCATGCGGATAAATTTTTGCTGGGTGCCGCTACCCGCGACGCGGAAACGCGGCACCAGCCAGTAACGGTTAATCAGCGCCACTCCCACCATCAGGGCCACCAGCAGCACTTTCCCCAGCAACAACAGACTATAGCGGGATTCGTGCCATGTCAGCGGCCAGCCCAGGATCATCAGGCTGTTCACCCCGCCGGTCAGCAGCGTTAACGCGACCGCCAGATGACCGTAGCGCGAAAAGCGCATCATGGTGCGGATCGCATCGGTGCGGCGATCGATCTGGCGCGCTTCACGCATCAGCAGCAGAAGCGGAACAAGTCCCCCGGCCCAGAACGCTGCCGCAATCAGGTGCAGCGCATGGTTGATCTGATGCAGCAGGCCAGGCCAGCCTTCCCGCATCGCGGCATGCCCCGTCAGGGCCATGCCGGCCAGTTGCAGCACGCCTGCCAGCAGTAAGGCCTGCTGGCGCAGTTGCGCGGTCAGTAACAACGCCGACACGGCGAGCACGCTGAACACGATTTCCCACTGCCACACCGCGCCGAAATGGGTGCCCAGCACCGCCAGCCAGACGTCAGGCTGAAGCAGGTTGGCGCTGTCGCCACTCATCAGCACATTCTGGCAGGCCAGCATCGCCAGCGCGCTGATCAGGGCCAGCCACGCACTTCCGTTTACCAGCGGATTAAGTCGCCGCGCCAGTTGTGGACGATAACGTTCTGGTGCCAGCAGCGCGCTGTAGCAGGCGCTGGCGGTCAGCAGCATCACGGCCGCAAAATGTAGCGCGCGCAGCGCTGGCCAGAGGGTCGTCACGACGCTTACTGCACGCTGAAGCGGTAGCTTCCTGCGGTTTTATGTCCATCCACCGACAGGACATGCCAGTTAACCTGATAGTGCCCCGCTTTCAGTGGCTGAGGCAGGCTGACAATCAGCCGATCTTTGTGGCCGGACGCTACGCGCGCCTTCTCCGTCGCAACAGGCTTCTGATGATCGTCAAGCAGCGTAACGCCGCTGAACGCGGGCTCAATCTCTTCAGTGAAAGTCAGCGTCAGCACATCGGTAGCGGTCGTTACTTCTGCTTTGGCCGCCGGCGTGGAGGCGCGGAGATGGGCATGCGCAGCGGCCAGCGAGCTAAATGCCATCGCACCGGCTGCCACCAACGTAATAACCATGCGGGAAATGTGTTTTTTCTGCATCAGATCATCCTTTTAGCCGCCGCCAGGGCGATAAACGAGGCAAAAGGATACGCTGCTGCATTTGCACTGTCGAGGCCAGCAATGCGATCCTTAATCCTTGATTCAGACCGGCGAAAACATTACTTTTGCCCCCTGTCATCAGGAGAATATTATGAGCCATAACCTTGCCCTGCTGTCCCAGGACGAGAAAGATAAGTTAAATGTCGATTTAGCGGCTGCGGGCGTGGCGTTTAAAGAGCGCTATAACATGCCGGTCGTTGCCGAGATGGTAGTGCAGGAGCAGCCCGAAGCGCTGCGTGACTGGTTTCGTCAGCGTCTGATGCATTACCGCCAGGCGTCACTGAGCCTGTCACGCCTCCCTTACGAACCGAAGATGAAGCAATGATGTTTCGCGTCATAGATACCGAAACCTGCGGCCTGCAGGGTGGCGTGGTGGAAGTGGCCTCCGTCGATGTGGTTGATGGTCAGATTGTGAATCCGATGAGCGATCTCATCCTGCCTGACCGCCCCATCAGCCGTCAGGCGATGGCCGTGCACCGCATCACCGAAGCGATGGTGGCCGGAAAACCGACCATCGAAGAGGCGATCCCGCGCTACTACGGCAGTGCCTTCTATGTGGCACATAACGCCAGCTTTGACCGCCGGATGCTGCCGGAGATGTTTGGCGAGTGGATCTGCACCATGCAGCTGGCGCGTCAGCTCTGGCCGGGCATCAAATATGGCAACCAGGCCCTGCGTCATTCCCTGAAGCTGGATATTACCCCGCCAGCCGATCTGCATGCGCATCGCGCGCTCTATGACTGCTATGTGACGGCGGCCCTGCTGATCCGCATTATGGAGACTTCGGGCTGGAACGCCTCCGAGATGATTGTGCGCTCACAACCGGCGGCCCAGCGCGACGATATTCTGCCATTCGGCAAATACCGTGGTCAGGCGATTGCGGTGGTGGCGCGCAAGGATCCGGGCTATCTGAAATGGATGCTGGATAACGTCAGCGATCTGCGCCCGCCACTGCGGCAGGCGCTGCGTAAATACCTGACCGAGCCTCAGTAATCCTCTGCCGGGGGCAGGGTGCCCTGCGCCAGCCCCAGCAGGAAGGCATATTCCATCGCGATCCCTTCATAGGCTTTAAAGCGCCCCGACTTGCCACCGTGTCCGGCATCCATATCGGTGCAGAGCAGCAGCAGATTATTATCGGTTTTCATCGACCTCAGTTTCGCTACCCATTTGGCCGGTTCCCAGTACTGAACCTGCGAATCGTGCAGGCCGGTGGTGACCAGCAGATGCGGATAGGCTTTTGCCTCAATGTTGTCATAGGGGCTGTACTGGCGGATGTAGCGGTAGTACTCCGGATCGCCGGGATTGCCCCACTCATCATATTCGCCGGTCGTCAGCGGGATCGACTCATCGAGCATGGTGGTGAGCACATCCACAAAAGGAACCTGCGCCACAACGCCGTGGAAGCGCTGCGGTGCCATGTTGATCACCCCGCCCATCAGTAAGCCGCCTGCGCTGCCGCCCATGGCGTAGAGACGTTCCGGATGCCCTATCCTGCGCGCCACCAGCGCATTGGTCACGTCGATGAAATCCGTGAAGCTGTTCATTTTGTTCAGCAGGCGACCGCCGTCATACCACTGCTGCCCCAGCTCCCCGCCGCCGCGCACCTGAATCAGGGCAAAAACAAAGCCGCGATCCAGCAGGCTCAGACGGCTGACGCTGAAATCGGCATCCATGCTGCTGCCATAGGCGCCGTAGCCATAGACCAGCATTGGATTCTGGCCGGGCTGATAGTGTCTGCGATGATAGACCAGCGACACCGGCACTTCAGTACCATCGCTGACTTTTATCCAGTGGTGCTCGCTTTTGTAATCGTCGGCGTTGAACCCTTTGACCGCGCTCTGCTTCAGGATGCGGCGCTCGCCCGTGTCCATATCCAGCTCAAACAGCGTGGTCGGTGTGGTCATTGAGGAGTAACCGTAGCGCAGTTTGCTGGTGCGCGGCGTCGGATTGTAAGCCAGCCAGGTGACGTAAGTGGGATCGTCAAAGGCGATGCCACTTGTTTCGCCGCTGGCCCAGTTAATCTGGCGCAGGCTGGTCAGGCCGCGCTGGCGCTCTTCAACCACCAGCCAGTCGCGGAACAGCTGGAAATCTTCCATCACTACGTTTTCACGCGCCGGGATGAGGGTCTCCCAGCGGGATTCATCCAGATAACGGCTGCGATAGAGCCCGAAGTTTTCGCCTTTCCGGTTAGACCGGATAAAGAACTGATGCTCGTAGTGATCGATGCTGTATTCATGATCGCGGCGGCGCGGCAGAAACACATGCGGCTGCGCATCGGGGAAATCAGCATCGATCAGCTGAATCTCGCTGGTGTTGGTACTGTAGAGCGCAATCATGATGAACTGCTTTGAGGTGGTCTTGTGGACGCTCAGATGATAGGTGTCATCCTGCTCTTCATAAACCAGCTGATCATCAGACTGCGGCGATCCCAGCTCGTGTCGCCAGACCTGATAAGAGAGCAGCGTCTGCGGGTGTTTCCGCACGTAGTAGAGCGTACGGGAGTCGTTACCCCAGGCGAAGCTTGAGGAGGCGTTGCTCAGCACTTCAGGATACCAGCTTCCGCTCTCAAGGTTGCGGAAGCGGATGCCATACTGGCGGCGCGAGAGAAAGTCCTCGGCCAGCGCCATCACGCGGTTGTCCGGGCTGATATGCAGCGCGCCCATGGTGTAAAAGTCGCTGTGTGACGCGCGCTGGTTGGCATCCAGCAGCAGGGTCCACTCCGCCGACTCCTCGCTCGCCGCAGGCTGACGGTAATAGGCCGGATACTCATTGCCGCTCTGATAACGACTCTGATAGCGGTAGCCGTTTTTGACATAGGGCACTGAGTGATCTTCCGGTGGCAGCCGGTCGATGATCTCTTTTAATACCCGGTCCTGCAGCGGCTGCTGCGACGACATGACTTTTTTGCCGTAATTATTTTCGGCACGCAGGTAATCAAGCACTTCACTGTTTTCGCGCTTATCGTCGCGCAGCCAGTAATAGTTGTCGACGCGCGTCTCGCCATGCAGCGTCATTTCATGAGGAATTTTTTTTGCAATGGGAGCTTTCATCCATCCGTCTCCGTGAACGTCATGATCTGTAAGCGTAACACTTAAGTGGCGGGAAGCCAGGGGGTAGCGAGGGAACGGCGGCAGGCGGGGCCTCCTCTGCGGCCCGCCAGGAGAAGTTAACTGGCCGGAAGACGGGCTTTTTCGGCCTGGATATCCTGCTGAATGCCGTCGCGGACATCCTGAGGGATTTTCAGCGCGTCACCCAGCGCAGAGAGGTAGCTGCGTTCCATGAAATGATCGACGTCAATGGCGGCGCAGCTGAGGAAATAGAGCTCCAGCGCCTCTTCCTCGTTCTTCACGTCAGCGGCCAGCCACTGCGGATCCAGCGGGCGATTCATCGCTTTCTGGATCAGCTTTTCCGCATCCTGACCGTAGCCGGACTGATGAATATTCTGCTCAATAGCGGCACGCTCCTGATCGTCGATGTGTCCGTCGCTTTTTGCGGCAAACACCAGCGCCGTGACCAGACGCTCAGCGCGCAGATCGACCGGTGTCTGCGACACGCCGAAGTCCGGTTCACTCTGATGCGCGTCGCTGACCCGCTGTTTATATTTGTTCCACAGCACCGCACCCGCCGCCGCCCCACCGCCAATAATCAGCGCCTGCCCACCATATTTCGTCAGCAGTTTGCGGGAAGACTTACTGCTGATCAGCATCGCGGCCAGCCCCCCCAGCGCGCCCGGTGCCAGCATATCGCTCAGGCCTCCGCCCGATTTACCGTCACCGCCCTTCTTCGCCAGTACCGACTGAATCTGTTGTAACCAGTTGTTCATCATCCGCTCCTGTTCACGATGTCAGCCTGCTATCCTGGCGAAAGGGTTGTCAGGAAACGTCAGAGCGGGAAAAGTAAGGCAAATGGCGGTGTTATACGGACGAAGCGTGAGAACGCAAACGTTTTCGTTTATACTTGCGCGCGAATTTTGACTGCTTAGGTGAATGTATGACAACTCTCGGAACGGCGCTGCGTCCGGCGGCAACACGTGTGATGCTTTTGGGTTCGGGTGAACTGGGTAAAGAGGTGGCGCTGGAGTGTCAGCGTCTGGGTGTGGAAGTGATTGCGGTCGATCGCTACCCGGATGCCCCGGCCATGCACGTGGCGCATCGCAGCCATGTGATCAACATGCTGGATGGTGCGGCCCTGGCTGCGTTAATCGCGCAGGAGAAACCTGACTTTGTGGTGCCGGAAATTGAGGCTATCGCCACGGATACCCTGGTTGAGCTGGAGCAGCAGGGCCAGCGCGTGGTCCCGACAGCCCGTGCCGCAAGGCTGACCATGAACCGTGAAGGGATTCGTCGACTCGCCGCGGAAGAGTTATCCCTGCCGACCTCACGCTATCGCTTTGCCGACAGCAAAGCGCGCTTTGACGAAGCCGCCGCAGAGATTGGCTTTCCGTGCATCGTAAAACCGGTCATGAGCTCCTCCGGCAAAGGCCAGAGCTTTATCCGTGACGCCAGCCAGCTCGACAGCGCCTGGGACTATGCGCAGCAGGGTGGCCGCGCCGGAGCCGGTCGCGTCATCGTAGAGGGCGTGGTTAACTTCGATTTTGAAATCACCCTGCTCACCATCAGTGCCGTTGACGGCATCCATTTCTGTGCGCCGATTGGTCATCGTCAGGAAGATGGTGACTACCGTGAATCCTGGCAGCCGCAGCAGATGAGTGATGTGGCGCTGCAGCGGGCCCAGGATGTCGCCGCGCAGGTGGTCAAGGCGCTGGGTGGCTATGGTCTGTTCGGCGTCGAGCTGTTTGTCTGTGGCGATGAGGTGGTGTTCAGTGAAGTGTCACCGCGTCCCCATGATACCGGCATGGTCACGCTGATTTCGCAGGATCTGTCAGAGTTTGCGCTGCACGTGCGGGCGTTCCTGGGTCTGCCGGTTGGCGCAATTCGTCAGTATGGTCCGTCCGCCTCGGCCGTTATCCTGCCGCAACTGACCAGCCAGAATGTGCAGTTCGTCAACGTCGAAGCGGCGCTGGGTGCCGGTCTGCAACTGCGCCTGTTCGGTAAGCCGGAGATCAGCGGTCAGCGTCGTTTAGGCGTGGCGCTGGCGAGCGGTGAGACGACGGATGAGGCCATTGCGCGTGCCGTTGCCAGCGCAGCAGCGGTGACGGTTCAGGGGTAACAGCGTGCGGTGAGCAAACGCTCACCGCTTCAGCTTACTTCGCGCCTTCAACGGCTTCACGCGCCAGGCGGGTGATGCGATCCCAGTCGCCCGCTTCCAGCGCATCATTCGGCACCAGCCAGGAACCGCCGATGCAGAGCACGCTTTTCAGCGCCAGATAGTCACGGTAGTTTGCCGGAGAGATCCCGCCAGTCGGGCAAAAACGGACCTGCGGGAAAGGCCCGCCAATGGCCTGCAGCGCTTTGACACCGCCATTCGCCTCGGCCGGGAAAAACTTAAATTCGCGCAGACCGTAGTCCATTCCGGTCATGAGTTCAGAGACGGTGCTGATACCGGGAATCAGGGGAACCGGCCCTTCCACCGCGGCCTTCAGCAGTGATTCCGTAATCCCCGGACTGATAACAAACTGCGCGCCGGCATCGGTCACCTGCTGAAGCTGCTGCGGATTGATGACGGTTCCCGCCCCCACAATCGCCTCCGGCACCTCTTTGATCATCGCACGCAACGCCTCCATCGCGACGGGCGTGCGCAGCGTCACTTCCAGCACCCGGACACCGCCCGCCACCAGCGCTTTTGCCATCGGCACGGCATGTTCCAGCTTATTCACGACGATGACCGGTACCACAGGCCCGGTGGTCAGAATCTGTTCAGCACTCATCTTCCAGTTTTTCATCAGTTCCCCTTGATTAATAACACCGGGATAGCAGCCCGGTCACGGAGCTTCGGCTCCTGCCCTGTAATGATGACACTACCATACATGATCGGCTTCCGGAGCGTCCATTACCCTGCTCTCATTTTGAAACGGCAGTTCAGTTTTATCTGCCTGCGCCAGTCAGGTGAGGGGCAAAAAAAAAGCCCGCGTTGCGGGCTTCTTCATGACGACGGTTATTCGAACTCGTTCCAGGAACGGCCATCGCGGGTAATCATCGCGACTGAGGCCACCGGACCCCAGGTGCCAGCCTGATACGGTTTGGATGAGTCACCATCCGCAGCCCAGGCGTTGATGATGGAGTCGACATAGGTCCATGCCGCTTCAACTTCATCGCGACGCACAAACAGCGCCTGGATTCCGCGCATGCTCTCCAGCAGCAGACGCTCATAAGCATCGGCCAGGTGCGACTGGTTAAACGTCTCAGAGTAGCTCAGATCGAGCTTGGTGGTCTGCAGCTTATGCTTGTGGTCGAGGCCTGGCACTTTGTTCAGGATTTCGATATCCACCCCTTCGTCCGGCTGCAGACGAATGGTCAGCTTGTTCTGCGGCAGCTCTGAGTAAGAGTCTTTAAACAGGTTCATCTCAGGGTTTTTGAAATAGACCACGACTTCAGAACATTTGGTTGGCAGACGCTTACCGGTACGCAGGTAGAACGGAACACCCGCCCAGCGCCAGTTGTCGATATCGACGCGAATCGCCACGAAAGTCTCGGTCGCGCTCGATTTGTTGGCGCCCTCTTCCTCCAGATAGCCCGGGACTTTTTTACCCTGTACAAAGCCGGAGGTGTACTGACCGCGCACGGTTTTCTCACGCACGTTGGTCTGGTCGATGCGGCGCAGCGAGCGCAGCACTTTAACTTTCTCATCGCGGATGCTGTCTGCGCTGAGATCGGATGGCGGCGACATGGCGATCATGGTCAGGATCTGCAACAGATGGTTCTGGATCATGTCACGCATCTGGCCCGCTTTGTCGAAGTAACCCCAGCGGCCTTCGATACCCACCTCTTCGGCCACGGTGATCTGCACGTGGTCAATGGTGCGATTGTCCCAGTTGTTCACGAAGATGGAGTTCGCGAAGCGCAGCGCCAGCAGGTTTAGCACCGTCTCTTTGCCCAGATAGTGGTCAATACGGAACACCTGGCTCTCATCGAAGTATTCGCCAACGCTGTCGTTGATCTCCTGTGAGGTTTCCAGTGAGGTGCCGAGCGGCTTCTCCATCACAACACGCGCCGGTTTGGCGTTCAGTTTCGCCGTGCCCAGTCCCTGACAGATGGCACCAAAGGTGCTCGGCGGCATGGCGAAATAGTTGATGGTGGTGCGGTTTTTCTGATCGAGCATCTTGCCCAGTTTAGGGAAGTGCGTGGTGTCGTTGACATCGAGGTTGCAGAAGTCGAGACGGTTGCTGAGTTTATCCCACAGCGCTTCGTCAACTTTCTCCTTCATGAAGGTTTCCAGCGCTTCACGTACCACTTTGGTGTATTCCGCTTTGTCCCACTCAGCACGTCCGACACCAATAATGCGGGTTTCCTCATGGATCTGACCCGCTTTCTCTAACTGGTACAGTGAAGGCAACAGTTTACGGCGTGCAAGATCGCCTTTGGCACCGAAAATCACCAGATCGCATGCCTGGGCTGTTTGTGTTACCGCCATTTTCCTCTCCTCGTTGCAGGATAGTCCGGTGGTGATGCATCCTCTGCCACCGGGTCCAGGTTATTATTTTCTTTCCGCACAATGTACTTTTTTCCCTGCGCCAGGTAAACCGACTCGCCGGGCTAACCGCATTAACTCTGTACCGGATAAGCAAAACCGGTGTGATGACGCGTGCGGATTGTCGGTTTTTTCTGTATCCGGAGGTGTCAGTGAAATTTGCCCGGGGTCAAAGTATCCCAAAAAAAACGCAAATCGGCTTGTCCGTCACTGCGCCCGCGCCCCGCTGACGCGATATAGTCTCTGTTAATCAGCTCTGACGACAGGGATTTCTGAAATTGCTAAAAATGATAATGGTCATCAGCTTATGAACATGCTGGAAAAAATTGAGGTGCAGCTCGCTTCGCTGAGTAAAGCGGAACAGAAAGTCGCCCGGCAGATTCTGGCGGCGCCGCAGGCGGCGATGCACGCCAGCATTGCCACTCTGGCACGCGAAGCCTGCGTCAGTGAGCCCACGGTAAACCGCTTCTGCCACCGTTTAGGCGCACGCGGTTTTCCCGACTTTAAACTGCAGCTGGCGCAAAGCCTGGTGCAGAGCAGTAACTGGGTGAGCCGGGGTGTGGAGGAGGATGACAGTGTGGAGAACTACAGCCACAAAATCTTTGACTCCGCGCTGGCAGGTCTGCAGCGGGTTCGGGATCAGCTGGAGAGTTCGCGGCTGCAGCAGGCGGTCACTCAGCTTGCGCAGGCCGATAAAGTCGCCTTTTTCGGTCTGGGCGCCTCCGCGGTGGTGGCCCATGACGCCTTTACCAAATTCCTGCGCTTTAATATTCCTGTCATCTGGTCTGACGATATTGTGATCCAGCGCATGAGTTGCATAAATAGTCGAGCCGGTGACGTTTTTGTTCTCATTTCACATACTGGGCGCACAAAAAATATGGTAGAACTGGCTCGCCTGGCCCGTGTAAACGGTTCCACCGTTATTGCCATCACCTCTCCCGATTCACCCCTTGCCGATGAAGCCGCCATCGCTTTAGTGCTTGATGTCCCGGAAGATACTGATGTCTATTTGCCGATGGTGTCGCGCCTGGCGCAGTTGACCGTGATCGATGTGTTAGCGACCGGCTTTACCCTCGAACGGGGTGCGCCGTTCCGCGAAAACCTGAAGCGCGTGAAAGAGGCGCTGAAAGCGTCGCGTTACGAAAAGCAGTTTCCAGGGAAAGAGGATGCACCGCAAAAAAATTAACATCACATTTACAATGTGAGTCGTATCACACGCTGTCGATCATATAGAATAGATAACCATGCTGTGTCCACTGATCCGGACACGCTTAAATGTTTACGGAGTCCCCGATGTCAAGACGTCTCAGAAGAACCAAAATCGTTACTACCCTCGGCCCGGCCACCGATCGCGACAATAATCTTGAAAAAATCATCGCGGCGGGCGCGAACGTTGTACGACTCAATTTCTCTCACGGCACGCCAGAAGATCACCAGCTTCGTGCGGATAAAGTGCGTGAGATTGCCGCTAAACTGGGCCGCCATGTTGCGATCCTTGGCGACCTTCAGGGGCCAAAAATTCGTGTTTCGACCTTCAAAGAAGGCAAAGTTTTCCTGAATATCGGCGACCGCTTCCTGCTGGATGCCACCCTGGGTAAAGGGGAAGGCGACAAAGAGCGGGTGGGCATCGACTATAAAGGCCTGCCGGAAGATGTGGTGCCAGGCGATATCCTGCTGCTGGATGATGGCCGCGTGCAGCTCAAAGTGCTGGAAGTTCAGGGCATGAAAGTCTTCACCGAAGTCACCGTGGGTGGCCCGCTGTCGAACAATAAAGGCATCAACAAGCTGGGCGGCGGCCTGTCGGCGGAAGCCCTGACTGAAAAAGATAAGGCGGACATTATTACCGCCGCCAGAATCAAGGTCGATTATCTGGCCGTCTCCTTCCCGCGCTGTGGCGAGGATATGAACCTGGCGCGTCGTCTGGCGCGTGAAGCGGGTTGTGATGCCCGTCTGGTCGCGAAGGTGGAGCGTGCTGAGGCGGTCGCCAGCCAGGAAGCGATGGATGACATCATTCTCGCCTCTGACGTGGTGATGGTGGCCCGTGGCGACCTGGGCGTCGAAATTGGCGACCCGGAACTGGTCGGCATTCAGAAGGCGTTGATTCGCCGCGCCCGCCAGCTTAACCGCACCATCATCACCGCGACACAGATGATGGAGTCGATGATCACCAATCCGATGCCGACCCGTGCCGAAGTCATGGACGTGGCCAACGCCGTACTGGATGGCACCGACGCCGTGATGCTCTCCGCGGAGACCGCCGCAGGCCAGTATCCGGCTGAAACCGTCTCGGCGATGGCGAAAGTCTGCCTGGGCGCGGAAAAGATCCCGAGCGTTAACGTCTCCAAACACCGTCTGGACGTGCAGTTCGATAACATCGAAGAAGCGATTGCGATGTCATCCATGTACGCCGCGAACCATCTGCAGGGCGTGACCGCGATCATCACCATGACCGAGTCGGGCCGTACGCCGCTGATGACCTCGCGCATCACCTCAGGCCTGCCGATTTTTGCCATGTCACGCCATGAGCGCACGCTGAACCTCACCGCGCTCTATCGCGGCGTCACCCCGGTCTACTTCGACAGCAACAATGACGGTGTGGCTGCGGCACACGATGCCGTCAATCTGCTGCGTGACAAAGGTTTCCTGGTATCCGGCGATCTGGTCATCGTGACGCAGGGTGATGTGATGGGTGCCACCGGCACGACCAATACCAGCCGCGTGCTGCGCGTGGATTAATTAAGCCCGGATTGACATTGTCAGTGTAGAATCAGTAACGCGACTGCCAGCCAGTCGCGTTTTCTTTTCTGACAAGGAGGCCAGATGGCCCGTTTTCACCCCATCAGCCAGCTGACCGGCCGGATTCTGCTTTTCCCTCTGGCATTAGTGCTGTTTGAGTTTGCCACCTATATTGCTCACGACATGATCCAGCCGGGCATGCTGATCGTCACCAGCGAATTTGCTGTCGGCCCGGAGTGGGTCTCCACCTCACTGACCGCCTACCTGATTGGCGGCGTGGTACTGCAATGGCTGCTTGGCCCGCTCTCTGATAAGTTTGGCCGCCGCCCGGTGATGCTCGCCGGCATCCTGTTTTTTGCCATCGCCTGTATCCTGACCAACTGGGTCAGCTCCATTGAAGAGTTTGTCAGCCTGCGCTTTGTTCAGGGCATCAGCCTCTGCTTTATTGGCGCAGTGGGTTATGCCGCGATTCAGGAAGCCTTTGATGAGGCGCTGGCGGTGCGCATGATGGCGCTGATGGCCAACGTGGCGCTGCTGGCTCCCCTGGCCGGCCCGCTGGCCGGTGCTGCCTGGCTGACCGTCGGCAGCTGGCGCAGCATGTTCTGGCTGTTTGCCGCCTGCAGCCTGGTGGCGTTTGCGGTGCTGTGGCGGGTCATGCCCGAAACCGCGGGCGACCGCAGCCACTCTATCGCCCTGCCCAGCCTGGCGCGCAACTATGGCCGGCTGATGAAGGATCGGCTGGTGATGTCCGGCTCTTTTGCCATCGGCATGGTCTTTATCCCGATCCTCACCTGGGTTGCCCTCTCGCCGGTGATCCTGATGCATGACGAAGGCCTGTCGCGGATGCAGTATGCCTTGCTGCAGCTTCCGGTCTTTATGGCGATGATCGCCGGCAACCTGACGTTGAGTAAGCTGGCGGGACGCGTGCCGATTGAGCAGCCGGTGAAGTTTGCTGCCTGGCCGATTCTGACCGGTCTGAGCCTGGCGCTGGTGGCGAGCCTGCTGAACAGCCATGGCTATCTGCTGATTACGGCCGGTCTCAGCCTCTACGCTTTTGGTGCAGGCATGGTGAACGCCGGGCTCTACCGCCTGACGCTGTACGCCAGCAATGAGGGTAAAGGCAGCGTGGCGGCGATGCTGGGGATGATCAGTATTCTGACGCTGGCAGTGGGGATTGAGCTGGCGAAGAGTGGCTACTTCAGCGGTGGCACACTCTGGTTCTGCCTGATCAACTTTATCAGTGGCGTGCTGTGGTTTGGTCTGGTGGTCCTGTTTATGCGCGAGCGAAAGCGTCGCAGCAAACTGGACGCGTTATAAAAAAAGGCCGCTTGCGCGGCCTTCTGACTATTTGCGTGGATAGAGCTCTTTGCGCGAGTAGGGTTCGATGTCACCCTCTTTGCGGGTCTTCAGCAGCTTGAGGATCCACGTGTACTGCTCAGGATGCGGGCGGACAAAAATTTCCACCTCTTCATTCATCCGGCGAGCCAGCTGATGATCATCCGCTTCCAGCAGATCATCCATCGGCGGACGCACATAGATTTCAAGAATATGCCGTTCACTGTTATAGACCGGGAACAGCGGCACCACGCGGGCGCGACACACTTTCATCAGCCGCCCGACTGCGGGCAGCGTTGCTTTGTAGGTCGCGAAGAAGTCAACAAACTCGCTGTGCTCGGCGCCATGGTCCTGATCGGGCAGATAGTAGCCCCAGTAGCCCTGGCGCACCGAACTGATAAACGGCTTAATGCCATCATTTCGGGCATGCATCCGGCCACCGAAACGACGACGCGCGGTGTTCCATGCATAATCAAGCAGCGGATCGCTCTGATTATGGAACATCGCCGCCATCTTCTGCCCTTCTGACGCCAGCAGCATGGCCGGAATATCCACCGCCCAGCCGTGGGGTACCAGAAAAATCACATTCTCCTGCGCGGCTTTCATCTGGTCGATGATTTCACGACCATGCCATTCGACACGCTGACGAATGCGGGCCGGATCGCGCAGCACCAGCTCGGTCATCATCGTCATCGCCTGCGGTGCAGTCGCGAACATTTCGTCCACCAGCGTGGCGCGTTGCGCTTCGCTGAGTTCCGGCAGGCAGTAATAGAGGTTAATCAGCGCACGACGACGTGCACCCTTTGCCAGCTTACCGGCGAACCGGCCTAAGCGGCTTAACAGCGGATCGCGCACTTTCGGCGGTAAATAAGCCAGGCCGGCCAGTGCGCCAATCGCCAGCCAGCTGCCCCAGTATTTCGGTTTGAGAAAAGATCGTTCAAAAACGGGAATGAATTCAGTGTTATTTTTTTTACGGGTTTCCATGCACTCGCCTCAAGCAATGACCGGCTAATGATAGTGGCGGCAAACAAATTTGCAATCATCACGGTCCGGATAACAAAAAACCGACGGGGAAACCGTCGGTTTTTGTGCAACCTGATGAAAATCGCTTACTTAAGGCCCAGCTGCGGCAGCCAGGATTTCACCTGCGCCAGATACTCGCTGCGCTCTTTACCGGTCAGGCCTTCCATGCGCGGCAGTTTCGCCGTTAATGGATTGACCGCCTGATTATTGATCCAGATTTCAAAATGCAGGTGCGGCCCGGTTGAACGTCCGGTATTACCGGACAAGCCGATACGGTCACCGCGCTTCACTTTCTGACCCGGCTTCACCAGCACTTTCTTCATGTGCATATAGCGCGTCATATACTGACGGCCATGACGAATGGCAACATAGTTACCGGCAGCACCGCCATTTTTCGCCACCACGATCTCACCATCCCCGACAGCCAGTACCGGCGTGCCGATCGGCAGTGCAAAGTCGACGCCCTTGTGCGGCGCAATACGCCCCGTCACAGGGTTCAGACGGCGCGGATTAAAGTTGGAGGATACACGATACTGCTTAACCGTCGGGAAGCGCATAAAGCCGCGCGCCAGGCCCGAGCCGCTGCGATCGTAGAACTTGCCATCTTCGGCACGGAACGCGTAATAGTCTTTGCCCCCGCTGCGCAGGCGCACGCCCAGCAACTGGCTCTGTGCACTTTTACCGTCCAGCATTTCGCGCGACATGAGAACACTGAACTGATCACCGGCACGCAGCTTGCGGAAGTCCATCTGCCACTGCATCGCTTTAATGACGGCGCTTGCTTCAGCGCCGCTCAGTCCGGCCCGCATGGCACTGGCAGCAAAACTGCCACGCACTTCGCCCTGCATGACACTGTTGCGCCATTCACCCTTCTGCATCTCCGCTTCCATCTTAAAGCCACCCTTCGGGGTGCGCTCATAGGTGCGGGTTTCACGACGGGAGATTTCCCAGCTCAGGGTTTTCAAACCGCCATCATCATCCAGCGTCCAGCTCAGCTGCTGACCCACCTGCAGATTTCGCAGATCGCGGTCGCTCACCACCAGCGCATTGATGTCAGCGATGTCGATGCCATACTGATTCAGGGCGCTGCTCAGCGTATCGCCGGAAGAGACGGTGTAGTCATGCACGCCTGCCGTATCTGGCACGTCGGTGTCGACATCATCCGCAGGCAGCTCTTCGTCCGGTTCCGGTGTGCTCTGATCGATAGGCTCACTGGCTTCTGGCAGCAGCGTACGAAGTTCACTTTTGTCCAGCTCGATCGTTTTGACGATAGGCGTCACGTCATCGGTGGGATGGTAAACATAAGGCCGCCAGACAGCGACGGCCAGAGTGACTACAGTTAAAGAACCCAGCATTACGCGGTGGGGGCGCGGCAAATTATTAAATGCGAGGGCGACAGAGCGGGCTATCTGCTGCACTTTTACCTATTCCTCATGCTCCTTTCAGGCAGCTTTCATACTGGCCCGACAGCTGTGAGAGGAATTTCACATAGCTGTCTTTTGCCAGACTGATGTCTGTCCCCAGCGGGTCGAGCGTGCCTTTATGCACCTGCGTTCCGCGGGCAACAGCATCTATGACTGCTGGCCTGAATTGTGGCTCAGCAAAGACGCAGACCGCCTTTTGCTCAACCAACTGTGTTCGTATCTGGTGTAAACGCTGTGCGCCCGGCTGAATTTCAGGATTCACGGTAAAATGCCCGGCAGGCGAGAGACCGTAGTGCTTTTCAAAGTACGTGTAAGCGTCGTGAAAAACGAAATATCCTTTATTTCTGACCGGAGCAAGTTGTGCGCTAACGCGTTTGTCCGTATCTGCCAACGCTACCTCAAACTGCTGGAGGTTGGCGTCAAGTTTGGCTTTATCTTGCGGCATAAGTTCCAATAATTTTCCATGGATTGCAACCGCGGTCTTGCGCGCTATCTCTGGCGACAACCACAGGTGCATATTAAACTCACCGTGATGATGGTGATGTGCATCGGCATCCTGTTCTTCAGAATTTTCCGCTGCGTGTTCATCTTCATCTTCACCGCCGCTAATCAATAACGGTTTTACGCCGTCGATGTCGACCATAGCGAGATTTTTTTTGGCCGGAAGTTCAGATGCAGACTTCGCCATAAACGCTTCCATTTCAGGGCCAACCCAGACGACTAAGTCCGCGTTTTTTAAGCGTTTTGCATCAGAGGGGCGCAGGGCATAATCGTGTTCAGAGGCACCATCTGGCAGCAGGACATCAACCGGGGTAACACCATCGGCAATGGCTGCGGCGATAAAACCGACCGGTTTTAATGAGGCGACGACGTTTGCCTCTGCAGGAAGGGTTAACGAAGCTGAAACAGCGAGGGCCGATAAGGCGAAAATTGCGCCTTTTTTATTATGTAACATATTGCGTCATTCCATCGTGACCATGAAGTGGAATGTGATATTATAACATTCGAAATTCTGTGCAACCTGTAAATACTATGACCTCACTTGTCACACTTGATAACGTTTCGATAAAATTTAACCAGCGCAACGTCTTATCGGGCGTCAGCCTGGCGTTGCAGCCTGGCCGTATTCTCACCCTGCTCGGGCCTAACGGCGCCGGTAAGTCTACGCTCGTCCGTGTGGTGCTGGGTTTGCTCGCCCCCACCAGCGGGACGGTTCAGCGCCATGCCGATCTGCGTATTGGCTATGTGCCACAGAAACTGCATATCGATCCGACGCTGCCGGTGACCGTCGAACGCTTTATGCGTCTGACCCGCGGCAGTAAACAGGCGGAGATCCTCCCCGCCCTGAAACGCGTGCAGGCGGGCCACTTACTCAACGCGCCGCTGCAGAAACTCTCGGGCGGCGAAACGCAGCGTGTGCTGCTGGCGCGCGCCCTGCTCAACCAGCCTCAGCTGCTGGTGCTGGACGAGCCGACGCAGGGGGTGGATGTCAACGGTCAGGTCGCCCTCTATGATCTGATCAATCAGCTGCGCGTTGAACTGAACTGCGGCGTAATGATGGTCTCTCACGACCTCCACCTGGTGATGGCCAAAACCGACGAAGTGCTCTGCCTGAATCACCACATCTGCTGTTCCGGTACCCCCGAAGCGGTGTCACAGCATCCCGAATTTATCGCCATGTTTGGTCCGCGCGGTGCGCAGGAGCTGGCGATCTACCGTCACCACCATAATCACCGTCACGACCTTCAGGGACGTATCGTTTTACGCAAAGGACAGAGTTCATCATGATTGAGTTGTTATTACCGGGCTGGATAGGCGGCGTGATGTTAGCGCTGGCTGCCGGCCCGCTGGGTTCGTTTGTCGTCTGGCGCAAGATGTCCTACTTTGGTGACACTCTGGCACACGCCTCCCTGCTCGGCGTGGCGTTTGGCCTGCTGTTTAACGTAAATCCCTATTACGCGGTCATTCTGGTGACGGTCTGCCTGGCGCTGGGTCTGGTCTGGCTGGAACGGCGCCCCCATCTGGCGATCGACACGCTGCTGGGGATCATGGCGCACAGCGCGCTGTCGCTGGGTCTGGTGGTCGTCAGCCTGATGAAGAATGTGCGCGTCGATCTGATGGCCTATCTGTTCGGCGATCTGCTGGCAGTGACGCCAGACGATCTCTGGATGATGGGCGGTGGCGTGGTGGTCGTGCTGCTGGTGATGGCATGGCAGTGGCGATCGCTGCTGTCGATGACCATCAGCCCGGAGCTGGCGCAGGTGGATGGCGTCAATATTCAGCGCACCCGGCTGATCCTGATGCTGATCACCGCACTGACCATCGGTGTCGCGATGAAGTTCGTGGGGGCGCTGATTATCACGTCGCTGCTGATCATACCGGCGGCGACCGCCCGGCGTTTTGTTCGTTCGCCGGAAGGCATGGCAGCCGTCGCGGTAGTGATCGGGGTCATCGCTGTGACCGGCGGGCTGACCTTCTCCGCGTTCTATGATACGCCAGCCGGCCCGTCAGTGGTGCTGTGCGCCGCCATCCTGTTTATCTTCAGCATGGTGCGCAAGCCCGCCGTTTAATCTTCGCGAGTAATGCCGAAGTGACGATAAGCATGCTGCGTGGCGAGACGGCCACGTGGTGTGCGCTGAATGAAGCCCTGCTGAATCAGGAAGGGTTCAATCACATCTTCGATGGTTTCGCGCTCTTCACCGATGGCCGCCGCCAGGTTGTCCAGTCCGACCGGCCCACCCATAAACTTATCGATAATGGCCAGCAGCAGCTTGCGGTCCATATAGTCGAAGCCTTCACTGTCCACATTGAGCATATCAAGCGCACTGCAGGAGACTTCACCGCTCATCTCACCGTTGGCCCGGACTTCGGCGAAGTCACGAACCCGGCGCAGCAGACGGTTGGCGATACGCGGCGTGCCGCGGGCGCGGCGGGCGATCTCTAACGCACCGTCATCACTCAGCGCCAGACCGAGACAGGCGGCGCTGCGGCCCACGATGTGCTGCAGATCCTTAACCTGATAGAACTCCAGCCGCTGCACAATGCCAAAGCGGTCGCGCAGTGGCGAGGTCAGTGAGCCGGCACGGGTAGTAGCACCAATCAGGGTAAACGGCGGCAGGTCGAGCTTAATCGAACGGGCTGCCGGGCCCTCACCAATCATGATATCCAGCTGATAATCTTCCATCGCCGGATAGAGCACCTCTTCCACGACCGGCGAGAGGCGGTGGATTTCATCAATAAACAGCACGTCGTGCGGCTCAAGGTTGGTCAGCATCGCCGCCAGATCCCCGGCTTTTTCCAGTACCGGGCCCGAGGTGGTGCGCAGGTTAACGCCCATCTCGTTAGCGACGATGTTCGCCAGGGTGGTTTTACCCAGCCCCGGCGGACCGAAGATCAGCAGATGATCAAGCGCATCACCGCGCAGCTGTGCGGCCTTGATGAAAATCTCCATCTGCTCACGCACCTGTGGCTGTCCGACATACTCATTCAGCAGTTTTGGCCGGATGGCGCGATCGATAATCTCTTCTTCGTTAACGCTGGCAGCGGAGACCAGACGGTCGGCTTCTATCATCACTTACCTCAAATGGCGGCGCGTAGCGCTTCGCGGATCAGGGTTTCACAATCCGCATCCGGTCGACCGACTTTACTGATCATACGGCTCGCTTCCTGCGGTTTATAACCCAGTGATACCAGCGCTGCAACCGCTTCCGCTTCCGCATCGTTGGTGTCCGCTTCCGGGCCTGGCGTGGTGAGTGTAAAGGCTGAATCACCGCCAAACAGGTCGCCGTGCATCCCTTTAAAGCGGTCCTTCATCTCCACCACCAGACGCTCGGCGGTCTTTTTACCCACGCCGGGCAGTTTCACCAGCGACGCGATCTCCTCTTTTTCCACCGCGGTCACAAACTGCTGCGCCGACATGCCGGAGAGGATCGCCAGCGCCAGTTTTGGCCCGACGCCATTCACTTTGATCAGTTCGCGGAACAGCGTGCGCTCCTGCTTGCTGTTAAAACCAAACAGCAGCTGGGCATCTTCGCGCACCACAAAGTGGGTAAAAATCACCGCTTCGTGCTGAAGTTCAGGCAGCTCATAAAAACAGGTCATAGGCATGTAAATTTCATAGCCGACGCCGTGTGCCTCAAGCAGCACCAGTGGCGGCTGCTTTTCCAGAATGTTGCCCCGTAAACGACCTATCACCTGAATGCTTCCTTAACTTACGAATGTGGCGGATTTTATAACATAAAAAAGGCTGGATGAATATCCAGCCTGAGAGTGAGACGGTGCCGCGGCCGTTAACCGGATCGCAATCGTCCGCGCGTGAGTACCAGCTTGCTGTCACTCATCCGCGTCGCATTCTGTGCCACGTGACAGTGCGTAATCGCAATGGCCAGGGCATCAGCGGCATCCGCCTGCGGGTTTGCCGGTAACTTCAGCAGGGTCCGCACCATGTGCTGCACCTGGCTTTTTTCGGCGCTGCCGATGCCAACCACCGTCTGCTTAACCTGACGGGCGGCATATTCAAACACCGGCAGGTCGTGGTTGACCGCAGCAACAATCGCCGCACCGCGAGCCTGACCCAGCTTCAGCGCCGAGTCAGCATTCTTTGCCATAAACACCTGTTCAATGGCGAAGTAGTCGGGTGCGAACTGCGTGATGATTTCGCAGACGCCCGCATAAATCAGCTTCAGGCGGGCGGGAAGCTCGGCGGTGTTGGTGCGGATACAGCCGCTGCCCAGGTAGGTGAGCTGGCGGCCAGTCTGACGAATAACCCCATAACCGGTGATGCGTGAGCCGGGATCGATACCCAGGATAATCGACATTACGCCTCTCCGGTTGAAGCGGTGATGGCCAACGCCATTACAGCGTTTCCGCCACCTCGTCGGAGATTTCACCGTTGTGATAAACCTCCTGCACATCGTCGCAGTCTTCCAGCATGTCGATCAGACGCAGCAGTTTCGGTGCGGTTTCCGCATCCATTTCCGCTTTGGTGGTCGGGATCATCGAGACTTCTGCGGTATCCGCTTTCAGGCCGACGGCTTCCAGTGCATCACGCACGCTGCCCATCTCTTCCCATGCGGTGAAGACATCAATCGCGCCATCGTCGTAGCTGACCACATCTTCAGCACCCGCTTCCAGCGCCGCTTCCATGACCGCATCTTCATCCTGGCCTGGTGCATAGGAGATGACGCCTTTTTTGTTAAACAGGTAGGCCACGGAGCCGTCAGTTCCCAGGTTGCCGCCGGTTTTAGTGAAGGCGTGACGCACTTCGCCAACGGTACGGTTGCGGTTGTCACTGAGGCATTCAATCATAATGGCGGAGCCACCCGGACCGTACCCTTCATAGATGATGGTTTCCATGTTGGCGTTGTCATCGCCGCCCACACCGCGCGCGATGGCGCGATCCATGGTGTCACGCGTCATGTTGTTAGACAGCGCTTTATCCATCGCCGCACGCAGACGGGGGTTAGACCCCGGATCGCCGCCGCCCAGCTTGGCTGCCGTCACCAGTTCACGAATGATTTTGGTGAAGATTTTGCCGCGCTTCGCATCCTGCGCCGCCTTACGGTGTTTGGTGTTAGCCCACTTACTGTGTCCTGCCATTTTCTCTTCTCTCCGATCTTTTACAGGGTGCGGGCGATCTGGCTGCGATCCTGTCCTCCGGCGTAGCTCAGACAGGTCGTAACCTGTCAGCCCGTGACGGGCGAGCCTGCGCGTCATCCTCGCGGTCAACCTGACGCGGGTGCCCTCTTGCTGGCGGGGAACATTGTCGCGGCGGCGATGACGCCCGACTGTTTAATAGTGTGGTGTCGTTGTGTTAACACTCACCCGATTCAACTTATCATCTCTCCGTCGCCGGAATAGCGTGCGGCGACAGGTTTTCAGGCGAACTCTTCGATTGCCTGGCGGTTACTCCATGAACGGGTCAATGCTGCCGCCTCCGCCGCTGCCAGCCAGCGAAAGGCCAGATGTTCGGTCAGCCTCACATCGCGCTCCGCTGGCAGTTGCAGGCGAAACCAGTGCTCGTGATTATGGGTGACATCCGGTGCATAGCGATGGCGGAAATGGGGAAAGATTTCAAAGTCGATTTGACGCTGACAATCTTCCATCTCCAGACGCTCAGCCAGCACATCAATACCGACCTCTTCATTCACTTCGCGACAGGCGGTCGCCAGCGGAGACTCACCCGGCTCCAGGCTGCCGGTGACCGACTGCCAGAACGCGGGATCGTCACGCCGCTGCAGCATCAACACCCGGCCAGTATCACGCGCCGAAATCACTACCAGCACTGAAACCGGGTGTTTATAGCCCATTATTTATTCTCGAGCTTTTCTTTTTTAACCACCTGAATGCCCAGCTCCAGCAGGGAAGCCGGGTTCGCTTCGCTTGGCGCTTCGGTCATCATACAGGCGGCAGCCGTGGTTTTCGGGAAGGCGATTACGTCACGGATGTTGTCGGTGCCGGTCAGCAGCATGGTCAGACGGTCCAGACCAAACGCCAGGCCCGCATGCGGCGGCGTACCGAACTTCAGCGCGTCCAGCAGGAAGCCAAACTTCTCACGCTGCTCGTGCTCTTCAATACCCAGAATGCTGAACACCGTCTGCTGCATGTTGCCGTTGTGGATACGCACAGAACCGCCGCCCACTTCGTAACCGTTGATCACCATGTCGTAGGCGTTCGCCACGGCACGGGTCGGATCGGCCGCCAGCTCTTCGGCGCTCATCTCTTTTGGCGCCGTGAACGGATGGTGCATCGCGGCCAGACCGCCCTCTTCGTCCTCTTCGAACATCGGGAAGTCGATTACCCACAGCGGTGCCCAGGCGTTCTCGTCGGTGAGGTTCAGCTCGCGACCGACTTTCAGGCGCAGGGCACCCAGTGCGTCAGCCACTACTTTAGCGCGGTCAGCACCAAAGAAGATGATGTCGCCATCCTGCGCGCCGGTACGGCTCAGGATGCCCTCAACGATCTCCGCGTTCAGGAATTTGGCAACCGGGCTCTGCACGCCCTCCAGTCCATCGGCACGGACATTGACCTTCATCCACGCCAGGCCTTTCGCGCCGTATATTTCGACAAACTTGCCATACTCATCAATCTGCTTACGGCTCAGCTGTGCACCGGTCGGCACGCGCAGCGCGGCGACGCGGCCTTTTTCATCGTTGGCCGGGCCAGAGAAGACCTGGAATTCGACGTTTTTCAGCAGGTCGCCTACGTCCACCAGCTCCATCGGGTTACGCAGGTCTGGCTTGTCGGAGCCGTAGCGGTGCATCGCTTCCGCAAAGGTCATCTGCGGGAACTCACCGAGATCCACACCCTTGACGTCCAGCCACAGGTTGCGAATCAGACGCTCCATGGTTTCACGCACCTGTGGCGCGGTCATGAATGAGGTTTCAACATCGATCTGGGTAAATTCAGGCTGACGATCGGCACGTAAATCTTCATCGCGGAAGCATTTCACGATCTGATAGTAGCGGTCAAAACCGGACATCATCAGCAGCTGTTTGAACAGCTGCGGTGACTGCGGCAACGCATAGAATTTCCCTTTGTGAACCCGGCTTGGCACCAGATAGTCACGCGCACCTTCCGGTGTCGCTTTGGTCAGCATCGGGGTTTCAATATCCAGGAAGCCTTCGTCATCCATAAAGCGACGCACAAAGCTGGTGATGCGGGCGCGGGTTTTCAGACGAGCCACCATCTCCGGGCGACGCAGATCCAGATAGCGATACTTCAGGCGCGCTTCTTCGCTGTTGGTCTGATTAGAGTCCAGCGGCAGGGGTTCAGAGCGGTTGATGATGGTCAGTTCCTGGGCGAACACTTCCACTTCACCGGTCGCCATGTCGCTGTTTTTGTTCTTCTCATCACGCGCACGCACGGTACCGGTAATCTGGATGCAGAATTCGTTACGCAGTTCAGAAGCCAGCTTAAACGCGTCCTGACGATCGGGATCGAAGAACACCTGTACGATGCCTTCACGGTCGCGCATGTCGATAAAAATCAGACTGCCCAGATCGCGACGGCGGTTTACCCAGCCGCAAAGCGTGACTTGCTGACCCACATGAGACAGATTGAGCTGTCCGCAATATTCTGTACGCATAACACTATCCTTTTAACTTCGCCGCTGCAGCTGACAGCATCCGGCCGCGTTACCTGATGCGATGCTGTCGCAAAAATGGCGGCCATTATAATGGAAAAAGCCAGGCAGGATAAACATATCCGCGCCAAAGCACCGATTTCCTCTGTGCATTTGCCCCCCTGCCTGAGCCTGACAGATAATAGGGTATCTTAACCGGCCGCGAGGAGCGCGCGTGACACTGCGTATTGGCCTGCCCCAGTGGCAGCACTCACACTGGAAACGCTGGGGCATTGAAAGCCTGGCGGACTATGCCCGCTATTTCCATTGTGTGGAGGGAAACACCACGCTGTATGCGCTGCCGAATGCTGAAACGGTGATGCGCTGGCGCGACATGACGCATGAGGCATTTCGCTTCTGCTTTAAGTTTCCCAACACCATCAGCCATCAGGCGGCGCTGCAGCACAGCGACGATCTGCTGACCGATTTTCTGCGCCTGATGGAGCCGCTGGCCGATCGCATCGGTCAGTACTGGCTGCAGCTGCCTGCCAGCTTCTCCCCGCCGCAGCTCGATGACCTGTGGCGTTTTCTCGACAACCTGCCACGCCGTTTTCACTACGGGGTGGAGGTGCGCCATCCTGCGTTCTTTGCCAAAGGCGAGGCGGAGCGGGCGCTGAACCGCGGCCTGCTGGCACGCGGCATAAATCGCGTGATGCTCGATAGCCGTCCGGTGCATGCTTCCACGTCACAGAGTCCGGCCGCGCTGGCCGCCCGGGCGCAGAAGCCGCGGGTGCCGCCCCACGCGCTGCGCACCGGTTCACAGCCGATGGTGCGCTTTATCGGCAGCGACAGCGTGGAAGAGAGTGTGCCGCTGTTTCAGATCTGGCGCAGCAAACTGGCCGAGTGGCAGCAGCAGGGTGACGCCATGCTGTTTCTGCACACACCCGATATGGGCCAGGTTTTTCCACTGGTGCAGGCGCTGTGGCCGCAGCTGCAACAAATCGATCCGGCCATCGGTGACGGGCCAGACTGGCCGCAGCAGGCATCACTGTTTTAAACGCCATACGGGACAGCGCGCCGAACGCTGGATAGAATAGCCCCTCTTCTGAATGCGTACCGGAGTGACAATGATAAGCGCGTTATACGTGGTACTGAGTGCCTTACTGATCATGAAATTCACGCTGGACGTCGTGCGTTTCCGCCGTTTTTATCGCGTGGCGTATGGCGACGGCGGCTATCACGACCTGAAAATGGCGATTCGCATTCACGGTAACGCCATTGAAACCATTCCCCTGGCGCTGCTGCTGCTGGTCGTGATGGAGATGAACGGCGCGGATATCTGGATGGTGCATCTCACCGCGCTGCTGTTTTTCATCGGCCGGTTTCTGCACGCCTGGGGATTACGCAACAGCGCAATGACCGGTCGCAAATATGGCATGATGCTGACGCTGTTTTCCCTCTGCGGCATGGTTATTTTTAACCTGATCTATCTCCCCTGGGATCTGGTGCTGTCGCTCCATTAAGCGGGGCGGGGTTAAGGGGTGCAGCCTGCCCCACTTTCTGCCAGAATAGCGCCCTTTCCGTCGTCTCTTCGGATTTTCGATATGTCTGACCGCGATCAACTCTTCTCAGCGCCCATTGCAAAACTGGGCGACTGGACTTTTGACGAGCGCGTGGCTGAAGTCTTTCCTGACATGATTCAGCGCTCGGTGCCTGGCTACTCCAACATCATTTCGATGATTGGCATGCTGGCAGAACGTTTTGTTACCCCGCAGAGCCGGGTGTATGACCTGGGCTGCTCACTGGGCGCAGCCACCCTGTCGGTGCGCCGCAACATTCATGTGCCGGGTTGTGAGATCATCGCGGTGGATAACTCGCCCGCGATGGTGGAGCGCTGCCGTCGTCATCTGGATGCCTTCCGCGCCGATACGCCGGTGACGGTGCTGGAAGCGGATATCCGCGATATTGAGATTGAAAACGCCTCGCTGGTGGTGCTCAACTTCACGTTACAGTTTCTGGAGCCGCCTGCGCGCCTGGCGCTGCTGACGAAAATCTGGCAGGGACTGAAACCGGGTGGCGCGCTGGTGCTGTCTGAGAAGTTCAGTTTTGAAGATGCGGAAGTCGGTGAGCTGTTATTTAACATGCATCACGACTTCAAGCGCGCCAACGGGTACAGCGAACTGGAAATCAGCCAGAAGCGCAGCATGCTGGAAAACGTGATGCTGACCGACAGCGTTGAAGCCCACAAAGCCCGCCTGAAGCAGGCTGGTTTCCCGCACGCCGAACTCTGGTTCCAGTGCTTTAATTTTGGTTCACTGGTGGCGTTGAAATGATCGACTTTGGCCGTTTTTATCAGCAAATTGCGGTAGGCCCGCTGGCGAAGTGGCTGGAAGTATTACCGGCTCAAATCAGCGAATGGCAGCGGGAAAACCTGCACGGTCACTTCCGCGACTGGTACAAGTCGCTGGAGTATCTGCCGCTGCTCGCGCCCCAGAAGCTGGACCTGCTGCACAGCGTCACCGCCGACCGTGATGACATCAGCGATCGCCATCGTCAGGGCATTGAAAAATTACTGCGTAACCTGATGCCGTGGCGCAAAGGGCCTTACTCCCTCTATGGCACGCACATCAACACCGAGTGGCGATCTGACTGGAAGTGGGAGCGCGTGTTGCCACACATCTCCCCCCTGGCGGGCCGCACCGTGCTGGATGTGGGCTGTGGCAGCGGCTATCACATGTGGCGCATGATTGGTGCCGGTGCGCATCTGGTGGTCGGCATCGATCCGATGCAGCTCTTCCTGGTGCAGTTTGAAGCCGTCCGCAAGCTGCTCAATGACGATCGCCGGGCGCACATGCTGCCGCTGGGGATCGAGCAGTTACCGGCACTGCAGGCGTTTGATACCGTCTTCTCTATGGGCGTGCTCTATCATCGTCGCTCCCCGCTGGATCACCTGTTACAGCTCAAAAACCAGCTGGTCAGCGGCGGCGAACTGGTGCTGGAAACGCTGGTGATTGAGGGCGATGTGAATCAGGTTCTGGTGCCCGGCGAGCGCTATGCCCAGATGCGCAACGTCTTCTTTATTCCGTCAGCCGAGGCCCTGAAGAGCTGGCTGGAGAAAAGCGGGTTTGTGGATGTGCGGATCGTTGATTTTGCCCGCACCACCACGGAAGAGCAGCGCCGGACCGACTGGATGACCAGCGAATCCCTGGCAGAGTTTCTCGACCCCGATGACGCCAGCAAAACGATTGAGGGCTACCCCGCTCCCCTGCGTGCCGTGCTGGTCGCCACCAAACCCTGACGTCTCAGCGGCGGGACAAGGCCAGTTTCGCCGCAAATCCAATAAACACGCAGCCGGTCAAACGATCCATCACCTTCAGCACCGCAGGTTTTTGCAGATGACCGGCGAAAAAGTGGCTGCCGCCAATCAGCGCCGCATTCCAGACCAGCCCCAGCAGCATGTGAGCCAGCGCCATCAGGCTGCACCAGAGCGCCACTGACGCTCCGGCCGGGATGAACTGAGGCAGAAAGGTGACGTAAAAGACCCCCACTTTTGGATTCAGCAGGTTGCCCATCAATCCCCGACTGAAGCAGGCCAGATAGCCCTGCTGGCGAACCGCGGGCTGAGCTACAGCAGGCGACTGCTGGCGCGGGGTGACCAGCAACCTGACGCCCAGATAGCAGAGCCAGGCCGCGCCGAGCCATTTCAGCAGGTTATAGGCAATCTCAGACGCCATCAGCAGCGCCCCCAGCCCCAGCCCGACGGCGATCCCCCAGAGCAGACAACCCAGCGTCACACCCAGCGCTGTCGCCCAGGCGCGCTGCCAGCCCTGCGCAATGGCCGTTCGCAGCACCAGCGCGGTGTCAAACCCAGGCGTGAGCGTCAGAATGGTTATCGCAAACAGAAATGAAAAGAGCGTGGCGCTCATAATGATTCTCCGTTGTTTCGCCCGGTAAGGGGTGTTCAGGCAGCTTAACAGCCCTGACAGCGTAATGCGCGGGATCACCTGCCATGCCGGGCGGATTGTGCCAGGCTGGATCGGGTCGGGCTATTCATATTAAGGAGACGTGATTATGAGTAAATTTATTTTTTCATCACCCCGTAAATATGTGCAGGGCGCAGGTGTACTGGACGAGCTGGGAACGTTGCTGACTGAACTGGGCGATCAGGCTTTTCTGGTGGCGGATGAGGTTGTCTGGAAGCTGATTGGTGAACGGACGCAACAGACGTTGCAGTCCGCGGGAGTGAAATTCAGCTGGAAGCAATTTAACGGCGAGGCGTCCAGCAATGAGATCACCCGTCTCAGTGCGCTGGCGAAGCGCCAGGGTTGTAACGTGATTGTCGGGCTGGGTGGCGGCAAAACGCTGGACACGGTTAAGGCGGTAGCGGACGAACTTCAGCAGCCGGTAGCCATCGTGCCGACCATTGCCTCTACCGATGCCCCCTGCAGCGCCCTGTCGGTCATCTACTCTGACAGTGGCGTATTTGAGAGCTATCGCTTCTACAGCAAAAACCCTGATTTGGTGCTGGTGGATACGGCTGTCTGCGCCAGTGCGCCTGCGCGACTCTTTGCCTCTGGCATTGCCGATGGGCTGGCCACCTGGGTTGAAGCGCAGGCCGTGGCGCGTTCCCATGCGAAATCCATGGTCAATGGCGATCCGACCCTTGCCGGACTGGCGATTGCCCGTGCCTGCGAAGAAACACTGCTCAAGTGGGGTTACAGCGCCTATATCGCCGTGAGCGAAAAACGGGTCACGCCCGCCGTGGAAGCGGTGGTTGAGGCGAATACGCTGCTCTCAGGCCTGGGCTTTGAAAACGGCGGGCTGGCAGCCGCTCATGCCATTCACAATGGTTTTACCGCCATTGATGGTGACATTCATCATCTGACCCACGGCGAAAAAGTTGCCTATGGCACACTGACGCAGATGGTGCTGGAGCAGCGTCCGGACGAGGAAATTGCGCGCTACATCCGTTTCTATCGCTCTATCAACATGCCGACCACGCTCCGGGAGATGCATCTTGAAAATGAAAGCTGGGAGAATCTGGTGAAAGTGGGCGCTCTGGCCAACAGTGAGGGGGATACGCTAAAAAATCTGAATCCTCATCTGTCACCGGAAGATATTGCCAACGCCCTGCTGGCGCTGGATGCCTTTAGTCAGACAGTGAAATAAGCCGCCAACGGGCGATGATCCGATCGCCCGTTACTCCTCCGCCGCAGGCTGATCCCAGTACTCATATTTATAGGCAGAACTGAGGTGGCGTTCGATGGTGCCGCGCGTGAAGATTTCGGTCTCATGCAGGTAGCTCAGGGTGCAGTTACCGACCTCATCCCATGACTGGCACTCGTCCACCGAGCGGATCGTGCTCAGCGGCGTGCTGGCCGTGCCGTTCAGACGCACTTCACGCCATTGCGGATCGTAGGTGTAGTTGTCCGTGCTGCGGGCGGAAGTGGTGCGTGTCACCAGTCCCTTTGGATTCCAGTGATAGTGAAACTCGCCGTTGGTCGTCGGGTCGCTGCCGCGCGCCACGCTCTTCTCCAGGCGCAACTGGCGATCATAGCGATAGGTCGTGTCGGTAAAACCGCTTTTTCCCATGCTAATAAATTTGTCAGAGGCGCTGGTGATATTGCCATGCTCCCCTTTCTGCCAGTTAATCGTCCCCTGTCTGTTGTCGACCACGACTTCCTTGCCCTCTTTCAGCACTTTCACCATCCAGGCATATTCCGCCACCCAGCCGCCCTGCACTCTGGCAATGTGCTGCTCCATACTGAGGATAACGTTGCGCTCATTTTTGTCATAGCTGACGTCAGCCACGGTCAGGTCGCCGCAGGCGTCAAACTGGCCCAGCACCCGCTTTTGAGAATTCACATCCTTACCAAATTCCCCCGCAATCACCTGCTTCACTGCGCCTTTGGCATTGCCGCCGAGCAGAATCAGGTTATTGCTGTTGGTGATGGTTGTGCTCTGCGGCCGGCATGCGCTGGCCGCCACGCTGCCACTGCACAGCGCAGTCAGCAACTGGATGAGAGCGGCACTCTGATTGCGATTCATAGGGTCAGTTCCGGGCAACGTTGCTGTAAGTGTAAACCCTGCCGTGAAAAACAGCGGCAATCGGTGACGAATTGAAGCTGCCGCCAGGAGTTATGCCTGAAGCGGTGCGGTGATCTAAGCGTAACGGATAGCGCGGCGGTTTGCGTGGGTCTCTGCGGTAAAAGTCCCGGATGGCAGTGAATAATTTATCTGAACGACAGCTGCGCATTGTGCGGGTGGTCTACCCGGCTGATCGGCTTTAAGGGATATGAAAACACGCTGAAGCGGCGGCACGTATTTTCCTCGTCCGGATTCAGCAGGGAAAGCGAGGGAGCCATTCCGTATCAAACTGGATAGCAAGTATTGGGCTGAAAACCGTCAGACAGTTATTTTCAGGCTGTCGCTAGAATCGCCTCTGGCAGGGCTCAACACTTTTGCGTTGCTTAACGGAATTATTTATATTTACCCCAGCTTTTTATCCATACCGGTACTGCCGTCTGTCTGTATTACTCATCATGTCGGGTTTATAACGAACGGAGAAAGGAATCATGGCGCGTAATATTGCCCCCGGATATTGTGTTGTGGAGAGGCCCGGAACACTGGAATACCAGGCGCGAGAATTGTTCAGGGACGTTCAATCTCCAGCAGTCAGCCTGTTTATGAAACTTAATGCAGATACCCGCTATCTTAAGCCTGGGCAGATTCTGATTGTCGCTGATCCAGAGACACCCGCTCAAATCACCCTGCAAATGTTGCATTCACTCAGGCAGGCGAAAGACAAGACCAATAACGCCTTTACAGGGATTGATGGTGACGATGCCAGTTTTCTGCAAAAGCATTACGGTCTGATTGCCGCTTTGACTGGCGCGGGAGATAAGATTTTCAGCACAGCAGGCGATGCCGGTGAAAGATACTTCAGAGCCATTGAGCAAACTTTGACGAAAATTGAGGCCAGTTATCAGAATCAGTTCCGTTCGCAGGGAACGCTCATCAGCCAGCAGTTTTTCCTCGAGCGTAATCAGTTGCTAAACCAGCTTAGAGAACTGGTCAATAAGCCACTGTTAAAATCACTATCACGTTCTGTCGTTAAGTTCCGACAGTACGAAAATCTGAAGCGAGCCTTAAATCTTTCCAGTCGTTCAATCGTGCATGAGTGGTCAACGGTGGGCCTGGGCGGCATTCCCGGTTATTCATTCTATGTAGGCAATGCAGCCAGAGCGGCGCGATTCCTAAAATCCGGAGGATATATCGGAATAGGCTTTGCCTTTTTAGGAACCACAAACGAAGTCGCTAATGCCTGCAAGATTGGGCGAGAAGGTGAATGCAGTAAGATAGCATTTAAGGAATACGCTAAATTTGCCAGTGGTACATTTTCTGGCATGGCTGGAGGCACACTGGGTGCATCTGCTGGTATGGGCGTTTGCTTTGCAGTAGGTATAGTTACCGCTGGTGCCGGGGGGTTGCCTGTGCTGCAGTGGGTTCGCTAGTCGGCGGGACCGCTGCAAGTGCAGTAAACGATTATTTTATGGATATGTGGTTACAATAATATGGAAAATAGGCTTTTTTATCTCGCTATGGGCTGTGCCCTTGTGCCTTTCTTTATTACCATTATACAGTTCGTGATCTTTTCCATTAACAAAGAGAAATATGAATCTTTGTTATCTTTTTACCATGATGCCAGGTTTGAATTACCACCCCTTTACAGGTTTTATGGGTCTATGGGTTTTTTGGGGTCGTTTGGCATGTCCTATTTCTTCTCAAGACTCAGAAAAGGAAAAAAGGTCATTTTTCAGCCCAGACAACACGTCGCTATTACCGAGCATCTGAAAGGCATGAACTACAACCTCACTGGATGGATTGATAATTACTATTACCTTTCACTCTTATCGCTGTTTTTGTATGCCGTTTTTTTAATAATTTCTTTAGTGAAAGCTATCATCACACAATTTTGAAATCCGCCTTTATCAGACGCAAAGAGAGCCAGAAATTCGTACGCGTAATGCATAGTCCTGGCCTTACTTGTACAGACTATTCAGTCAGAGACAGGTAGTGCGGTTTAAAGAAACCTCAGGCTTTTACAAAACCTGAGCCGACGCTGATTTGATCCTAAACCTTAATTTCAGACAAAAAGAACCCCAGCAAGCATACTGGGGTTTGGTACTTGCAAACACCACGTCAATGATCGGCGTGCTGCGCGGCAAAATCTGTTGTAGCTCAGGCGACCCGGACGCTGCTCATCTGCATCACGCTTTTCATCGCCTCAACCACATCGCCGTCGACACAGTAGCGGCTGAACTCGTCGGTTTCGGCTTCTGAACACATGGAAACACCCGCTTTGCGGTAGCGCATCGGCGAGGCCATCAGGCGGCTGGCCGAGCTGTGAACTTCGCGAATGCCCATATCGAGAAACTTTTGCAGGTTGCTGAGACGTACCCCGGCACCCGCCATAATAGTAGGACCCGTGCTGGTCTCATTAAGTTCCCTGAGTAATGCAATTCCGTTTTCGGCGCTCTGCTGCTGCCCGGAGGTCAGAATCCGTGCCACTCCCAGATCGGTTAATGTTTCCAGGGCGCGCTTAGGGCTGTGACAGAGATCGAAGGCCCGATGAAAGGTGACGCTCAGGCCGTCACACAGCGCCATAATCTGACGCATCTGCCCCTGATGAATATGGGCATCTTCATCCAGCATACCAATCACCAGCCCCGGGAAACCGAGTTCACGGATCAGCGTCACATCCGATTTCATCGCTTCAAATTCACGTGCGGTGTAACAAAAATCGCCCCCGCGTGGCCGGACAATAGGATGAACCGGAATCGAAACCGCCTGACGGGCCGCCTTCAGCATCCCCGCAGACGGGGTCAGACCGCCTTCGCGCGGGGCGGCACAGAGTTCAACCCGATCGGCACCCGCCTGTTGTGCGGTCACGGCGCAGTCCACGCCATAGCAGCAAATTTCCAGTGTGGTCATTCTCTTCTCCTTTACATGACTCTGGTTCAAGGCAGATTCATCAGTTAGTCTGGCTGCTGGAATGAGTTTACCGGGAAAGTTAACTATGACATTCAATTTCGACCAACGGATAGACCGCCGTCACAGCGATAGTCTCAAATGGAACAAATATGCGGACCAGGACATTCTGCCGTTGTGGGTCGCGGATACCGATTTCCGATCGCCGGATTGCATCATCAACGCGATAAAAGCCCGTGCCGAACATGGGATTTTTGGTTACGGCGACACGCCCGTTGAGTTTATCGACAGCGCGATCGCCTGGCTTGCCTCACGCTATCAGTGGCACGTAAATCCGGAGTGGATTGTGGTACTGCCCGGCGTGGTGAGCGGGCTGAACCTGGCTGTCCGTGCCTTTACGGCCTCAGACGAACGCACGATAGCGCCGACCCCGATTTATCCCCCGTTTCGCGGGGCGTCAAAGCTGGCGGAGCGTGCTCAGCTGAATCTGCCGCTGACCCTGAACGCGGGACGCTGGCTGCTGGATCTGACGGCAGCCGAGGGTGAGATGACGGGCAGCGAGCGGCTGTTAATGCTCTGCAATCCGCAGAATCCGGGCGGCACCGTCTATCGTCGGGATGAACTGCTGGCGCAGCTCGCCTTTGCGCAGAAGCACGATTTGATTGTCTGCTCTGACGAGATCCACAGCGATCTGCTGCTGGAGCCGGGTGTTCAGCACATCCCGTTTGCCAGCCTGAGCGAAGACGCCGCGCAGCGCAGTGTAACCCTGATGTCGCCGTCCAAAACCTTTAATATTGCCGGGCTTGGCGCATCCATCGCCATTATTCCGAATCCCGAACTGCGCGCGCGCTTTACGCGGTTGCGGCGCGGCATTGTGCCTGACGTCGATATTCTGGCGATTACGGCAGCGGCGGCGGCGTGGCGCGAGGGTGAATCCTGGCTGGACGCGCAGAACCTCTACCTGCGCAGCAACCGCGACTGGCTGGTGTCGCAGGTCAATAAAATGACCGGCCTGTCACTCGCCGCGCCGGAAGCAACCTACCTGGCCTGGATCGACGCCAGCGAACTGGGCGTCGCCAGCCCGGCGCTCTACTTCGAAAAACACGGTCTGGGCTTAACCGCAGGCCGGGAATTTGGCAATGACCAGTTTGTCCGGCTCAATTTCGGCTGCACGCGCGCGCTGCTTGACGAGGCGGTCGCCCGCCTGAAACGCGCGGTCGCCGCCCGGATTTAGTTCTGCTCGCTGGCGACAATCTCTTCCAGTCGCCACGGATGAAACTTGATTGTCGTCTGTCCATCCGTCACCGCCAGCGTCGGATTGGGCAGACGCTCATTCTCTCCCTTCGGCGCGCTGGTTTTAAACGAGATGCCCGGCTGCGTCAGTGCCGCGTCAGAGAGTAAGGCCATTGCGCGCATGCCCAGCGACTCAGGATCGCCGCGTAACACGACCTCAACGTGTTCCCAGCCTTCATGGCGATAGCGCTTTTCACCCGGCCACGGCAGTTCCACCACATCAATCTGACACCCTGCCACGGTGAAGGGTTGATCGAGCTTAAACAGACAAATTGGTCGCCCATTGATGACGGCGGAGGAAAATTCAGTGCCTATCTGCTGCAGACCCTTCTGCCAGCGTGCCGCCGTGGTGTCCTGATGACAGCGCACCGCGATATGGTCGATTTCGTGATCGCAAAGAGACAAACCCAGGCGCTGCGCAAAGTTTTGCAACGATTCTTCAAAACGCTCTAAATCTGACTTTAAATCATCCAATTCTGCCGGAAAAGTATGCTTCACAACCCTCATTCCTCTCTCTTTATTTAACATTTATGACCAGTCTGCTTTATTGTGCGCCGGGAGTTAAGCGTATTAAATGATAAGATTCATCTTATTTGACCGGAAATTTAACGCAAAACCGCATAATAACATCTTTCATTTCGGATTTATCTCCTGTTTAGGACCATGAGTTCCTTGATGAATGCATATTAAGCAAGTGATTTAATTAGAGTTCTTTAATACAATAAGATAACTCTCATTTCGGCGACGATCAATTGCAGCTCTCCCTGCCTTCCTATAAATTTGTCCTAACACAACCAAAAGGAATGGCTCTATGTCTATGCTCATCGTTGTCGCTGTCCTGATCGCACTGATGGGATTTGCAATTTCCCGCCACTGGAAGGTGCGTGAAGACAAAAGCGTTAAGAACCCCCGCCGTCATCTGAGACGTCGTTAATGCCTCCGGGAAACATCTTCTCTGGCTCTGTTTCCCCGCTTCATCCAGCTACTGACGCACACTGACATTTCACGTATACTTTCCCCCTCATTTTTTTCCGTTTTGTCTGCCTCATCCGTTTCTGCCCGTCCGTGACGCGATGCTGTCAGGCAAGATGATGACAGTCCGGCTTAGCAGGCTCGGGCGTTGTTCAGCTTATGAAGGTAACTCGGTGAATATTCAGGCACTTCTTTCCGCAAAAGTCAGTCAGGCAATGGTTTTAGCCGGCGCACCCGCCGATTGCGAACCGCAGGTTCGTCAGTCCGCCAGGGTCCAGTTTGGAGACTATCAGGCCAACGGTATTATGGCCGTGGCGAAAAAGCTGGGACAGGCTCCGCGACAATTAGCGGAAGCGGTGATCCAGCATCTCGACCTGACCGGCATCGCCAGCAAAGTCGAAATCGCCGGACCGGGCTTCATCAATATTTTCCTTGACCACGCCTGGCTGGCGAAGCATGCCCGTGAAGCCCTGAGTCTGCCGCGTCTGGGCGTGCAGCTGGCTGAGCCTCAGACGATCGTAGTCGACTACTCTGCGCCTAACGTCGCCAAAGAGATGCACGTGGGCCACGTCCGTTCCACCATCATTGGTGATGCCGCCGTTCGTACGCTGGAGTTTCTCGGCCATCAGGTGATCCGTGCGAACCACGTCGGCGACTGGGGCACTCAGTTCGGCATGCTGATCGCGTTCCTGGAAAAGCAGCAGAACGAGAACCACGCAGAGATGGCGCTGGCCGATCTCGAAGCCTTCTACCGTGAAGCCAAGCGCACCTATGACGAAGATCCTGAGTTTGCCGAGCGCGCACGCAGCTACGTGGTGAAATTACAGGGTGGCGATCCTTACTGCCGTGAGATGTGGAAGAAGCTGGTCGACATCACGATGAGTCAGAACCAGAAGATTTATGACCGCATGAACGTCACCCTGACCCGCGACGATGTGATGGGTGAGAGTCTTTACAACGATATGCTGCCTGGCATCGTGGCTGACCTGAAGCAGAAAGGGTTAGCCGTCGAGAGTGAAGGCGCGACCGTGGTGTTCCTGGATGAGTTCCAGAACAAAGAAGGTGAGCCGATGGGCGTCATCATCCAGAAGAAGGATGGTGGCTACCTCTACACCACGACCGATATCGCCTGTGCGAAATATCGTTATGAGACCCTGAAAGCTGACCGTGTTCTTTACTACATTGACTCCCGTCAGCATCAGCACCTGGTGCAGGCCTGGACTATCGTGCGTAAAGCCGGTTATGTTCCGGAGTCGGTGCCGCTCGAACACCATGCCTTTGGCATGATGCTGGGCAAAGATGGCCGTCCGTTCAAAACCCGCAGCGGTGGCACCATCAAGCTTTCCGACCTTCTGGATGAAGCTTATCAGCGTGCTTACACGCTGGTGCGCGAGAAGAACCCGGAGATGAGCGAAGCGGAAGTCAAAACGCTGGCGGAAGTGGTCGGGATCAGCGCGGTGAAATATGCTGACCTTTCAAAGAGCCGCACCACCGACTACATCTTCGACTGGGACAACATGCTGGCCTTCGAGGGTAACACGGCGCCCTACATGCAGTATGCCTACACCCGCGTACTCTCGGTGTTCCGCAAGGCGGGTATTGATGCCGATTCGCTGGATGCAGAGATTGTCATCAGCGAAGAGCGCGAAGCCCAGTTGGCGACCCGCCTGCTGCAGTTCGAAGAGATCATCACTCAGGTTGCCCGTGACGGCACTCCCCATGTGATGTGTGCCTATCTCTACGATCTGGCCGGTCTTTTCTCCGGCTTCTACGAGCACTGCCCGATCCTGACGGCAGAATCAGAGTCAACCCGCCTGAGCCGGCTGCAGCTGGCTGCGCTGACTGCGAAGACGCTGAAGCAGGGTCTGGATACGCTGGGCATCGACACAGTCGAGCGCATGTAATCGTCGCGACGGAGAGGGCCTTCCCTCTCCGTCGCTGACCCCGCCTGCCTTATTCCCCCTTCTCTGAGTGGCAGAACGACCTCATGTCTGTAGCAGCGCATCTCATCAGCCGTCATCTTCCTGCGGTAAAGCAGTTGCAATGCTTTCTGGCGGTCGCGCATGAGCTTAACTTTCGTCGGGCCGCCGAACGCCTGAGAATGACGCAGCCTCCCCTGACCCGCCAGATTCAGAGTCTGGAAGATCTGCTGGGGCAGCCCCTCTTCAGCCGGACGCCCCACGAGGTGACGCTCACCGAAGCCGGGCAGGCCCTGGTTGCTAAAGCGGAAGCGATCCTCATCGCCCTCGAAGCCTTAACCCAGGATGCGGGCCCTGTTGCCTCGCGCCTGCGTATCGGCGTAACCCGAACGCTGAACTTTGAAGCTATCACGCCGCTTAACCAGCAGCTCATGGCACTTCATGCCAGTGAAGAGATGGAGATGCCCAGCCTGACCTCCGCGCAGCTGCTGCAGAACCTGGCCCGTAACACGCTCGATTTAATCCTCACCGGAGAAAAAGGCGCGGAGGCTGATGAGGCCGTCCACTACGCCTGGGTTTACCGCGAGCCGCTGCTGGTCGTCCTGCCCGCCTCCCATCCTGCCGCCCGGGCGGAACAGGTTTCGCCTGAGGCCGTGGCTGACCTGCCCCTGTTCTGGTTTGCGCGCAGTGCCAATCCGCTGTTCTACGACAAATGTGAGCGCTACTTCGCCACGCTCCGCGTAGCGCTGAAACGGCAGCGGGAGCCGGAAGATTCACTGCTGATGCTGTCCCATATCGCCAGAGGCAAGGGTTTCGCCCTGATGCCCCGGTCAAAATGTACCTTTAATCAGGCCGGACTCTGCTACCGGCCGCTGAGCGAACGCGCAGCCCGGCACCTGGCCATTGATGTGTATGCCGCTATCCGTGCCGATGAAAAAAACGAGGCGGTTCTCGCAGCGCTGGAAAAAATATCCTCTCAAAGCTAACCCATTCCGTTAAAAAATAGCCGCACTTCATCGGAGAAAATATATTTACGCCGCCCTCAGAACGAAGCGTTAATTACCCACCCCCGCCCTTTTCCAATGTGCAATTAATAATTTCCGCCGCAGCTTCTCCGCTTATTTATTCACCTGACTGATACCTTAATGGCATTGCCGGAATAGCAATTCATGGCTATCGGCGTGAGTGAAATAATGGCGGCTCACTCACGAGGAGAGACAATGAAAACACGTACGTTATCTCAGGGGATGGAGGTCAGCGCGATCGGTTATGGCGCAATGGGGCTGAGCGAATTTTATGGTCAGACCGACGACCGCTACTCACTGCAGCTGCTTAACCAGCTACGCGAAACCGGCATCACCTTTATCGACACCGCCGATCTCTATGGCCGCGGCCACAACGAGCAGTTGATCGGTCAGTTTCTTGCCGGGCTGAGCCCGGCCGACCGGCAGACATTTACCGTCGCCACCAAATGTGGCATCGCCCGGCCAGCGGATGAGGCCTATGCCCGCACCATCAATAATGAGCCGGACTACATTATCCGCAGCTGCCACGCGTCGCTGAAACGGCTGGGCGTTGAGCGCATCGACCTGTTCTATCTGCATCGTATCAGTCCGGCGACACCGATTGAGGAGAGCATGGCGTGCCTCAGCAGTCTGGTGCAGCAGGGCAAGATTGCACAGATTGGATTGTGCGAAGCCTCCGCCGCCACGCTGAAGCGGGCGCATGCCGTGCATCCTCTGGCGGCATTACAGACGGAGTATTCACTCTGGACGCGGGACATTGAGGCGGCGATCCTGCCAATGGTGAAACAGCTCGGCATCGGACTGGTGCCCTACTCGCCGCTGGGCAGAGGTTTTCTTACCGGTAAATACCGTAACAACAGCGATTTTACTGAAGGCGACTTCCGCAAAAATAATGACCGCTTCCAGCAACAAAATCTCGACCACAATCTCTGCCTTCTTAACGCGATTGCGCCGCTGGCTGAGAAATATCACGCCACCAGCGGGCAGATTGCGCTGGCGTGGTTACTGGCTCAGTATGAAAAAGTGGTGCCGATCCCGGGCACGAAGCTGCTCGTCTGGCTTCATGAAAATGCCGGGGCCGCAGAGATTGAACTGGAAGAGGCCGATGTCCGGCTGCTGAATGGCCTGCATCAGCAGATCGAAGTCAAAGGTGGCCGCTACTCTGAAGAGGGAATGAAGGGGGTAAATGGCTGACCCTGATTAGCACTTGCGCACTGTGCAACGGTGCGCTAAGCTGATTTCAACATGATACAGGGAGGTCATGATGTGGCAACGTTAAGGAACATCGACAGTTTCAGGGATGAATGGCTCAGGGACTTTTTTTTATATAGGAAACATTCCGGAAAAATCCCGATGACACTCTCATCAGCCCTGGCCAGAAAGCTCGATATTATTAATGCCGCGGTAAATTATCAGGATCTGAGATCACCACCAGGCAATCGTTATGAGGAGCTGAACCCACCCCTGAAAGGATATGCAGCAATCAGAGTCAATGAGCAATACCGGCTGATTTTCAAATGGATCGACGGTAAGGCTGTTGATCTCTATCTGGACCCGCATAGCTACAAAAAACACAAATGATAATCACCAGACATCCTGATGTCGGACGCTGCCACCCTGCCGGCAGCATTATCAGACGCTGAAAGAGATGAAGAGAGCAACGATATGAATCAGGCGACCCGAAAACCGACCACTGTTGGCGACGTGTTACTTTACGAATACCTGGAGCCAGCTGGCCTGAAAATCCTTGATTTAGCAGAGATGCTGAAGGTACACCGTAACACCGTCAGCGCTCTGGTGAACAATAACAGGAAGCTGACACCGGATATGGCTTTCAGACTGGCTGCGGCCTTTGAGACCAGTGTGGAGTTTTGGCTTAACCTGCAGAACAGTGTTGATGTCTGGGAAGTGATGCACGATGCACGCGCTCAGGAGGAGATCAGTCGCGTAACCCCGCTGAAGACGTTTCTGGCGCAGAAAGAGAATCAGGTGGCATGAAAGTGAAGAACGTCGTGCTGACGGCGCGTTTACAGGCAAATCTTTCGACGAATCCCAGGGCCGCGCTCAGCGCGCCCTGATATCACATCTCCCGGATCTCAGGCCTCTTTCAGGCTCTCCGGTAACCACCCTACTCGTAGTTGACCATCACTTCGCTGCTGACCACCCGCAAACCTGGCGGCAGCGCCCCGCTGCCGGCAAAACCAAACACCATATGCAGCGGTTCATCGGCACTCAGATGGGCCAGCCCGCGCGTCACCCCGCTGGCCCCCTCCAGCGTTGCGCAGCGCTGCACGCCGCAGAGCCGCACCTCCAGGCCGGAAGGCGCCGGCCGGCTCAGCTCATAACGCCAGCTGATTACGCTGACCTCACCGCCCACACCGGTGGGGGGCGTCAGCGGCTGCGACCGCATCCAGCTGCCCCGGTTTGCCAGCGGTGGCCCGCTGGCACTGCCACTCCAGGCCCCGCCGGCCGCCTGTGCCATCAGCGGCAGCAGCAACAACAGAGCGATTGGCCAGCGCATTATTTGCCTCCGATGGTGGCGGTCATACGGATCTGGCGGTTGTCGCTCAGCTCCAGATTTGAAATTACCACCAGCTGTGGCAGGTTGCGGCGCAGGAAACGCGCCAGCAGCGCACGCAGCGGATGATTAACCAGCAGCACCGGTGGTGCGCCCAGCATCTCCTGACGCTGCAACGCCGCCTGTGCCTGGCTTAACAGCCGATCGGCCAGCCCCGGCTCCAGCCCGCCGCCACCCTGCAGGGCCTGCAGCAACAGCCGTTCCAGCGTCGAGTCCAGTCCGATTACCTGCACCTCATCATTACCCGGGAACCACTGCTGGGTAATCGCACGGCCCAGCGCCACACGAACGACGCTGGTCAGCTCCTGCGGATCGCTCTGCACTGGCGCATGCTCCGCCAGCGTTTCAATGATGGTTCGCATATCGCGAATCGACACCCGCTCAACCAGCAGGTTCTGCAACACTTTATGCAGCGTCGTCAGCGTGATTACACCCGGCACCAGATCTTCGGTCAGCTTCGGCATCTCCTGCGTCACCCGATCCAGCAACTGCTGCGCTTCCTGACGACCAAACAGCTCGCTGGCGTACTGACCAATCAGGTGATTCAGGTGGGTCGCGACGACGGTACTGGCTTCCACTACGGTAAAGCCCTGAATCTGCGCCTGCTCTTTCAGCGCGCTGTCAATCCAGACCGCCGCCAGGCCAAAGGCGGGATCGACCGTGGCTTCACCCGGCAGCGAGCCAGCCGCCGTGCCTGGGTTGATCGCCATCCAGCGGCCAGGGTACGCATCCCCGCTGCCAATCTCCACCCCTTTCATCAGAATGCGGTAGCGTGCAGGCGGCAGCTCCATATTGTCGCGAATGTGCACGACCGGCGGCAGAAAACCCACATCCTGAGCGACCTTCTTACGGATACTGCGGATACGCCCCAGCAGCTCGCCATTTTGCTGATGATCGACCATCGGAATCAGGCGGTAGCCTACTTCCATGCCCAGCGTGTCTTCCAGCTGCACATCGGTCCAGGAGGCTTCCGTGGCGGCAGGCGTGTCCGCCGCCGCTTTGTTACTGATGCTGCCTGCACTGTCCACTTTCTTCTTCGGCTGCATTTCGCGGCCACGCAGCCACCAGGCCAGACCCAGTAAGGCCGCGGTAAACAGCAGGAAGACAAAGTTAGGCATGCCCGGCACCAGGCCCAGCAGACCGATCACCCCGGCGCTGAGCATCAGCACGCGCGGATCTTTGAACAGCTGGGTGACCATCTGCTCGCCCACATCCTGATCGGTGGCGACGCGCGTCACGATAACACCGGCCGCGGTGGAGATAACCAGCGCCGGGATCTGAGCGACCAGACCATCACCGATGGTCAGCAGGGTATAGGTTTCTGCGGCATGACCCACATCCATACCGTGCTGCACCACGCCGACCAGCAGGCCGCCGATGACGTTAATCACCATGATCATGATGCCTGCGATGGCATCCCCGCGAACGAACTTACTGGCACCGTCCATCGAGCCATAAAAGTCCGCTTCCTGGGTCACTTCCGCACGGCGACGCTTGGCCTCATCTTCGCCGATCAGACCGGCGTTGAGGTCGGCATCGATTGCCATCTGCTTACCGGGCATCCCGTCCAGCACAAAGCGCGCGCCAACTTCCGCGATACGCCCGGCACCCTTGGTGATAACCATGAAGTTGATGATGACGAGGATGATAAACACCACAATACCGATGGCGAAGTTTCCGCCCACCAGGAAGTGGCCGAACGCTTCCACCACCTGCCCCGCCGCCGCGGCCCCCGTGTGTCCTTCCATCAGGATGATACGGGTCGACGCGACGTTGAGCGCCAGGCGCAGCAGCGTAGAGAAGAGCAGGATGGTCGGGAATGCCGCAAACTCCAGGGTCCGCTGGGTGAACATCGACACCAGCAGGATCATGATTGACAGCGCAATGTTAAAGGTAAACAGCAGATCGAGGATGAATGGCGGTAAAGGCAGCACCATCATCGACAGGATCATCAGGATCAGCACCGGACCTGCCAGCACCTGCCACTGCATCTCTTTAAAGTTGCCCGGTAAACGTAGTTTTGCGGCCAGGTTGTTAGCCATCGTTTTTGCTCTCTCCTGCAAAGTCCATCTCTGCCGGAACCGGCAGGTTTTTTGGTTTGGCTGGGATCAGGCCGCCTTCACGCTTCCAGCGGCGTGACTGCCAGACCCATGCCAGTACCTCTGCCACGGCAGCATAAAGCGCGCCGGGGATGTGCTGACCAATCTCAGTGTGTCGATACAAGGCACGCGCCAGCGGCGGTGCTTCCAGAACCGGGATGCGGTGCTCCGCGCCCAGTTCGCGGATTCTCAGGGCTATCTCGCCTGCGCCTTTGGCGACGACTTTTGGCGCACTCATCTTCTTCTCGTTGTACTGCAGCGCCACCGAGTAGTGCGTCGGGTTGGTGACGATAACGTCAGCTTTCGGCACATCCGCCATCATGCGGCGGCGCGCGGCGGCGCGCATCTGCTGGCGGATACGCCCCTTAACGTGCGGGTCACCCTCCTGCTGCTTATGCTCGTCGCGGATCTCCTGCATCGACATCTTCAGCTTTTTGAAGTGGCTGTAGAGCTGCCAGAAGACGTCATACCCCACCATCGGCACCAGCCCCAGCATCACCAGCGAACAGCAGACGGCGATCATCTCCATGCCGTGGATCAGCGCGGTGACCGGGGCTTCGCTGATCAGCCGCAGCATCTCCGGCCAGTGGCTCCAGATGTACCACCAGCCCACGGCACCGACGAGAATGGTTTTCAGCACGCCTTTAAACAGTTCAGTCCAGGCCTGAGCGGCAAACATTCGCTTGAAACCGGCCATCGGACTCAGTTTTTTCAGGTCGAACTTGATCGATTTGCCACTGAACACGATACCGCCCAGCAGCATGGGGGCGGCAATCGCCACCAGCACCAGCCCGCCCATCAGGGGCAGCAGCGCCATCAGCGCCTGCGTGATCAGTCCGCCGATGTGGCTGACAATGATTTTGTCATCTCTGACCATGCCATGATCAAAGCGGAGGCCGGTGGCGACCATCGCAGCCAGCCGGTGCGCCATCATGTTGCCGCCTACCCACAGGATCATGATGCCGGCCAGCAGCATCAGTAATGACGTCAGTTCGCGCGAACGCGGAATCTGGCCCTCTTCACGCGCTTTCTCAAGTCGGTGGGCCGTGGGCGATTCTGTTTTGTCTTCGTCGCTTTCTTCAGCCACGACAAACCTCAGCTGGCAGGAATTCTGAGCATAGGATGCCAAATCTGGCTTAAGTCAAAGCGGAGATAAGATGGGGAAAAAGGGCGTTCTTTCGGGGATGAATCTGGCAATGGGGAACGGGGCCACCGGAGGGTGACCCTGTTTCAGGGGAGTACAGCGCTGTTGCCCGCCCGCAGGCGGACAACATCGGGTCAGAACCCTAAGCTGTCCAGCAGGTCATCAACCTGATCCTGGTTCGCCACCACGCCCGGTGCATCGGCGTGGATCTGCGGCCCGTTCAGCAGGCTGGTGCCCTCCTGGCGCTTCTCTGCGCTGACTTCCGGCATGTTCTCCAGCAGCACCATCAACAGCTGGCGCTCAATCTCCTGGATCACATCCATCATGCGCTTGATTACCTGACCGGTCAGATCCTGGAAATCCTGCGCCATCATGATGGCCAGCAGCTGTTTGTTGGTGAAGGAGGTATGCTCTGGCACAGCGTCGAGGAATGCGCGCGTATCCGTCACCAACTCCCGCGCATCACCCAGTTCAATCGGGTTCTCAAACCACTCATCCCAACGCCCTTTCAGCTGAGTTGCCCCGGCTTCCATTTTATCCTGATGTGGCTGAGCTGCTTCAACACAGTTCAGCGCACGGTCGGCGGCCTGCGCCGTCATCTGCACCACGTAATCCAGACGGTCGCGGGCATCAGGAATAGCTTCAGCGGCATCGGCGATGGCTTTATCCAGCCCCAGCTCGCGCAGGCTGTCGCGCAGCATGCGGGTCAGAGACCCGATGCGACTGATGATGTCGTGTGCCGAGGCATCCATAGTTGGTTTCGGAAGGTCGCTCATCACATCTCCTTACATGCCCAGTTTTTCAAAAATTTTACCCAGCTTCTCTTCCAGGGTAGCGGCGGTGAAAGGCTTCACCACATATCCGCTGGCGCCTGCCTGAGCAGCAGCGATAATGTTCTCTTTCTTCGCTTCTGCGGTCACCATCAACACCGGCAGCGTGCTCATCGCCGCGTCGGCACGAATGGTCTGCAGCAGCTGCAGGCCATCCATGTTTGGCATGTTCCAGTCAGAAATGACGAAGTCGAAACCGCCTGCTTTCAGTTTGCCAAGGGCATCCACACCATCTTCTGCTTCTTCTACGTTATTGAAGCCCAGCTCTTTCAGCAGGTTACGGACAATACGACGCATCGTATTGAAGTCGTCTACTACCAAAAAGCGCATGTTTTTATCAGCCATATCTACTCCTGAGTTGTCTCGCCCGGCAGGACGGGCCTGTTAAATACGCAATGCCTGTCCGGCGCTAATTTTCGCCAGCATGTGCTGGCTGATGTTGCTTAAATCCACGACTTCATTCACACCGCCTGTGGCAATTGCCTCACGCGGCATGCCAAATACCACACAGCTGGCCTCGCTCTGGGCGATGGTCCAGGCTCCCGCCCGGTTCATCTCCAGCATCCCGGCGGCGCCGTCGTTGCCCATGCCGGTGAGGATCACCCCCACCGCATTTCGTCCGGCGTTGATCGCCACCGATTTGAACAGCACATCCACCGACGGTTTGTGCCGGTTAACCGGCGGGCCGTCATTGAGCTTCACAACATAGTTGGCACCGCTTCGGGCCAGCTCCATATGCATCGCGCCTGGCGCGATATAGGCGTGACCCGGCAGAATACGCTCGCCATCTTCCGCCTCTTTCACCGTGATCTGACACAGCTTGTTCAGACGCTCGGCAAAGGAGCGGGTAAAGCCTGGCGGCATGTGCTGGGTAATCAGCAATGCCGGGCTGGTCGCCGGTAACGGCTGCAGCACATGACGGATCGCCTCGGTGCCGCCGGTAGAGGAGCCAATCGCAATCAGTTTCTCACTACTCAGCAGCGGCCCTGCTTTCAGCGTCACCGGGGCCGGCATAGCGGCGCGGTTATGCAGACGGGCACGGGCCGCGGCGCGGATCTTGTCGCCAATCATCTGGCTGTAAGCCAGCATCCCTTCGCGGATGCCGAGCTGGGGCTTGGTGACGAAATCGACCGCCCCCAGTTCCAGCGCCCGCAGCGTAATCTCAGAGCCTTTTCCGGTCAGCGAGGAGACCATCACGACCGGCATCGGCCGTAACCGCATCAGTTTTTCCAGGAAATCGAGGCCATCCATGCGCGGCATTTCCACATCCAGCGTCAGCACCTGCGGATTGAACTGCTTAATCAAATCGCGGGCGACCAGCGGATCCGGCGCCGTAGCGACCATCTCCATATCCGGATGACTGTTGATGATTTCCGTCATCAGTTGCCGCATCAGCGCAGAGTCATCTACGCACATCACGGTGATTTTGCTCATCATCTTTCCTTCGTCAGTCCATAGACGGTTTGTCCGCGCAGCCAGAACTCTTTACTGATCTGACTGAAGTTCTCTGAGTGACCGGCGAACAGAATGCCGCCCGGCTTCAGCAGCGGGACAAACCGACGCAGAATCTTCTCCTGCGTCTCTTTATCGAAATAGATCATCACATTGCGACAGAAAATGGCGTCGAACGGCCCGGGCAGCGCCCACTCGTTAGCCAGCAGGTTAAGCTGGGCGAACGTGACCAGGCCACTGAGCTCAGGGCGCGCCCGCACCATGCCCGCATGCGGCCCGGTTCCGCGCAGGAAGAAGCGCTGCATCTGCGCCGGTGACAGCGTGCGCAGCTCCTCCTGGCGATAGACGCCGGAGACCGCTTTTTCCAGTACCTGGGTATCGATATCGCTGGCGTGAACCTGAAATTTGCCGGGTCCGGTCCCCAGCGTTTCGGCCAGCGTCATGGCGATCGAATAGGGTTCTTCGCCGGTTGACGCTGCGGTGCTCCAGACGCTGAAATTGCCCTGACGCTTACGTGCATGCTCCGCCAGAATCGGGAAGTGATGCGCTTCGCGGAAGAATGCGGTCAGGTTGGTCGTCAGGGCGTTAATAAACGCCTGCCACTCGGCACTGTTCGGGTCGGACTCCAGCAGCGCCAGGTAGCGACCGAAATCGTCGATGTTCAGCGTGCGCAGACGACGAACCAGGCGGTTGTAAACCATCTCACGCTTGTGATCGGCCAGTACGATACCGGCACGCTGATAGATCAGCTGGCTGATACGGCGAAAATGCGCATCGGAGAGCGGCAGGCGCTGCACCATCTGTGACAGCAGCGTTGTCGTCTCATTTTGATCTAATATCGTCGATTTTTTCATCTCTGCACCTGGCCCGAACTGAATACATTAACTCTGCTGCGATGTCCGGCCGCGAAACGGCGGCCGGACGACGGGCGATTAAAAGGTTTCCCAGTTGTCGTCACTGCGCGCAGCAGACTGACGGCCAACGGCTAACGGCGCATCAAGCTGTAGGGTTTTTGTCGCCGTTGTCTTGTTAACGGCCTGAGCGACAAATTCTTTACCAATATTGAACACTGAAACCGCCTGTTTTAAGTGACTTGCCTGATCTTCGAGCGCCGCAGCGGCTGCCGCTGACTCTTCAACCAGCGAGGCGTTCTGCTGGGTCACGCGATCCATCTCGGTAACCGCCAGGCCAACCTGGTCGATACCGCGGCTCTGCTCGTCTGACGCAGAGGCGATTTCACCCATGATGTCGGTCACGCGGGTTACCGCGCTGACGATGTTGCTCATGGTGTCACCGGCGCTTTCTACCAGCACCGAGCCGGTATTCACGCGACTCACGGAATCTTCAATCAGGCCTTTGATCTCTCTTGCGGCCTGGGCGCTGCGCTGCGCCAGGCTGCGCACTTCACCGGCCACCACAGCAAAACCGCGCCCCTGTTCACCCGCACGGGCGGCTTCAACCGCCGCGTTCAGCGCCAGAATGTTGGTCTGGAAGGCGATACCGTCGATGACGCTGGTGATATCGGCAATTTTCTTCGAGCTGCCCGCAATCTCTTTCATGGTGGTGACCACGCCATCCACCACTTTGCCGCCCTGCTGCGCGGTTTCAGAGGCGGTCAGCGCCAGCTTGGACGCCTGACGGGCGTTTTCGGCGTTCTGCTTCACGGTGGCCGTCAGCTGCTCCATACTGGCCGCAGTCTGCTCCAGAGAGGCCGCCTGCTCTTCCGTACGCGAAGAGAGATCGTTGTTGCCGATAGCGATTTCGCTGGCACCGGTGTAGATGGCGTCAGAGCCATCACGCACGGTACGTACGGTACGCACCAGCTCCTGCTGCATGTGCTGCAGAGAGGTCAGCAACTCACCGATTTCGTTTCGCACGCTAATCTCGATCGGCTGAGTCAGATCGCCACGCGCAATGTGCTGGATATGTTCCATGCTCTGACGCAGCGGACGGATCAGCACCGAGCGCATCACATTCCACACCAGGATAATCATCAGCAGCGTGACTGCCAGCGTGGCCACCACGATGGTGATAGAACGGGTATAGGCCTGCTGGTTAGCTTCGACACCCTGCTTCGCCAGGACCTGGTTGTACTCAAGCCAGGCGGTGTAATCTTTCTGGAACTTGTCCTGATAGCTCTGGGTGGGCTGATCGACAAAGCCTTTGAAGTTGCCGGTGGTGAAGAAGACCATCAGCTCCGCCAGCGCATCGTGATAGGCCTTGTAGTTCGCCTGCAGTGCCAGGACGTTTTCGGCCGTTTTGCCCTTCTCCGACAGGTTATCGTTGAAGATCTGATAGTTGATTTCCGCCTGTTTCAGCTCTTCACCCGCCAGTGCCACCAGCTCTTTCACGCTGGCACCCGATCCCGCCATCTGCGCATCCTGCAGAAAACGAATACCGGCGCGGTTGAGGGTGTTGCGCGCCTGAACAAGCGAAACCCATGAGGTGCCCATAGCCTGCTGCAGCGTATTCAGACGCTGGTTGTAGGCAAAGTTATCTTTATCTGAACTGACAGTTTTGAAGAACATTCCGCCGGAAAACAGCTGCAGCAGCGCAAACAGCGCCAGCACACACAGCAGGCCGGAAACAACGCGTACTCGACTAAACATAAACACCTCATTGGTTGCGATTCGTTTTGTTTATCGGCGCAACGTGAGGGAACTTTATGGATGGCGACGGCTTTACGCCGTCACCAGAGTCAAAGGAAGGAAAATCAGGCGCGGGAGATTTTGAAAACGGAGACCGCCTGCATCAGTACGCTGGCCTGCTGCTCCAGTGCGGCGGCGGCGGCGGCCGACTCCTCAACCAGGGAGGCGTTCTGCTGGGTGACGCGATCCATCTCCGTCACCGCCTGTCCGACCTGCTCAATACCGCGGCTCTGCTCATCCGATGCTGAAGCGATTTCGCCCATGATGTCGGTGACGCGGGTGACCGCCCCGACGATCTCGCTCATGGTGCTGCCGGCGCTTTCCACCTGCAGTGAACCACTGTTGACGCGCGTCACGGAATCTTCGATCAGGCCTTTAATCTCTTTGGCGGCCTGCGCGCTGCGCTGCGCCAGGCTGCGGACTTCACCGGCCACGACGGCAAAACCGCGCCCCTGTTCACCGGCTCGCGCCGCTTCCACGGCGGCGTTCAGCGCCAGGATGTTCGTCTGGAAGGCGATGCCATCGATCACGCTGATGATGTCAGCAATTTTCTTCGAGCTGCCCGCGATCTCTTTCATGGTGCTGACGACACCATCGACCACTTTTCCGCCCTGCTGCGCGGTTTCCGAGGCGGTCAGCGCCAGCTGAGAGGCCTGGCGGGCGTTGTCCGCATTCTGCTTCACGGTGGCGGTCAGCTGTTCCATGCTGGCTGCGGTCTGCTCCAGCGAGGCGGCCTGCTCTTCGGTGCGGGCCGACAGATCGTTGTTACCGGCAGCGATTTCGCTGGCGCCGGTAAAGATGGCATCAGAGCCGTCGCGCACATTGCCGACCGTCATCACCAGTGACTGCTGCATCTCATGGATGCCTGCGGCCAGCTGGCTCATCTCGTTGCGGCCTTCAACCACAATCGGCTGTGTCAGATCGCCAGACGCGATAGCACGAATCTGGGTCAGCAGCTGGTGCAGCGGCTGAATCAGCACCTGACGCAGGCCAAACCAGCAGGCGACGATCACGGCAATGACCGTAATACCAATCGCGCCCAGCAGCCACATCATCTGGGTGAAGGCACGCTGGTTCTGCGCCATGCCCTGATCGGAAAGCTCAGTCTGACGTTCACGCCATGCGCTGTAACTCTCCTGCATGGAAACCTGCTTCTGCTCGATGTTCTGTTTGAACATCCCTTCCAGATCGCGGGCCTGCAGGCTCGCCACCATCCCCTTCAGCCCTTTTTCATATTGCGCATAATCCGCTTCGAGTCTGTCACGCAGCGCCACTTCCAGGCCCGGCGTGGCAGGCAGATCGTAGTAGATTTTGAAGTGACGATCGGCTTCCGCTAACTGACTGTTAGCGCGGTTCATCAGATCATCCAGCTGACCGCCGTTCATCTGCGCCGCCATGCTGGTCTGCAACCGCAGCATGGCGCGGTTCAGTGTGGTGCGGCTGTTGTTCAGAGAGATATAGGCATCCGTCATCGAGGTGACGTTGCGGTTAGAGACCTGCGACAGTGCAAAAGCCGCTTTGTCATTATTCAGAGCGGACCAGAAAAGGCTGCCAGACATTAACTGGAGCGTGCCAAAGATAACCAGTACGGCGATTAAACTGGTCACCACTTTTATTTTTTTTAACATCTCGTTCCCCTGCAGGTTGATTAAGGTGCAGCGGCTATATCGGCGTGATTACGGGATTAATTAACGCTTTTCGGCACCTGAAGACCGAAAATGGCTTTTGTAATTATTTTTATCAGCGCGGGGCTATCAGTTTGACTTTAGTCAGAAAAAGCACAAAGGGTGCGCCCCGCCTCGCAGGATGGACAGCGCAGAATCAGACGCAATGCCAGTGCGTCTGACTGACAAGGGTGAAAATCGTATCTGAGTCATCGCACACCCGACTCCCGGTGTGCTTCAGCGATAGAGAGGTGGCAACGCAGGCGTTCAGCCTGATGAATCCTTGAAGGCCAGCCAGATCAGGATGACCGCTGACGTATCAGCAGAGTAAGGCGGGAAATCAGCGCAGGTGTCGGGGGAGATATCTGAATAAACGGGAATGAGGTCAGGCATGAAGGATCACGGGCCGGTTAAGACCGGCCCGTGATAAACACCTTACGCGCGCAGGTTATCGACCAGCGCCATCTCGTCGCTGCTCAGCAGCTTCTCGATGTCGACCAGAATCAGCATACGCTCGCCGAGCGCACCCAGACCGGTCAGGTATTCGGTAGACATGGTGACCGCGAACTCCGGGGAAGGACGGATCTGATCCTGGGTCAGCGACAGCACATCAGAGACGCCGTCAACCACAATGCCGACCACGCGGTTTTCCAGATTCAGCACGATGACCACGGTGTTGTCATTGTACTCCACATCGGGCTGTGCAAACTTCACGCGCAGATCGATGATCGGCACGATAACGCCGCGCAGGTTGGTTACACCACGGATAAAGTCAGGGGTGTTTGCGATACGGGTAACCTGATCGTAACCGCGGATCTCCTGCACTTTAAGGATATCGATGCCGTACTCTTCGTCGCCCAGCGTGAAAACCAGGAACTCCTGACCTACGGTTTCGCCAGCAATTTTTGTCACGGTTGCCATTCCATTCATGTTATTTACCTTTTCGTTTTCAATCAGGCGGCAGCGCCGGCCACACGTTTTTCACGGTTCAGAGATTGCAGGGCGGAGACATCGACAATCAGCGCGACGCTACCGTCACCCAGAATGGTCGCGGCAGAGATGCCCGGTACCTTGCGATAGTTGCTCTCCAGGTTCTTCACCACCACCTGATGCTGACCAATCAGCTGATCGACCAGCAGCGCATAGCGTTTGCCCGCGCTCTGCAGGATCACGACGATGCCCTGCGTGGCTTCCGTTTTCGCGCCCTGCACATCAAAGACGTTCCACAGTTCAACCAGCGGCAGATATTCGCCACGCACTTCCAGTACGCACTCGCCACCCGCCAGCGGCTTCAGCTCTTCGGCGCGCGGTTGCAGCGACTCCATCACCGCATTCAGCGGCAGAATGAAGACTTCGTCGGCCACACGAACGGACATGCCGTCGAGGATGGCCAGCGTCAGAGGCAGCAGGATGCGAATGGTGGTGCCTTTGCCCTGCTTCGAGGCGATTTCGACGTGACCGCCCATCTCCTGAATGTTTCGTTTCACCACGTCCATACCGACGCCGCGTCCGGAAACATCCGTCACCTGCTCTGCGGTGGAGAAGCCTGGCGCGAAGATCAGCATGCCGACCTCTTCATCACTCATGTTCTCGCTGACCGGCAGGCCGGATGAGAGCGCTTTAGCCAGAATACGTTCACGGTTAAGGCCGGCACCATCGTCGGAGACTTCGATACAGATGTTGCCGCCCTGATGTTCCGCGGAGAGCGTCAGGTTACCGGTCGCAACCTTGCCAGCCGCCACGCGTTTCTCAGGCGTTTCGATACCGTGGTCCAGGCTGTTACGCACCAGGTGCGTTAACGGGTCGATGATGCGTTCAATCAGGCTCTTATCGAGTTCGGTCGAGCTGCCCAGCAGGGTCAGTTCAACCTCTTTACCGAGCTTGCTGGCCAGGTCACGCACCAGACGCGGGAAGCGGCTGAAGACATATTCCATTGGCATCATACGAATCGACATCACCGATTCCTGCAGATCGCGGGCATTACGCTCCAGCTGACCCATGCTGTTCAGCAGGTCGCCATGCGCGACCGGGTCCAGCTCGCCGGAACGCTGCGCCAGCATGGACTGGGTGATCACCAGCTCGCCCACCAGGTTGATCAGCTGATCAACCTTCTCTACCGCCACGCGGATACTGGTGGATTCGCTTGATTTGGCCGGGGCCGCGGCGCGCTTGCTTTCACGCTTCGCTGGTGCCACCGGCAGTTCGGTGACACTGGCCGTGTGGACTTCTTCCACCACGGGCGCGGCAACCGCCGCCACCGGTGCGGCAACGGCGTCGTCCGCCTCCGGGAAGCGGATCTGTGCTTCGTCGATGACGAAGCAGAGCACCGCCACGATGTCATCTTTGCCCACGCCATCGATGCAGACATCCAGCGTGGTGCTGCCTTTCTGCACGTTGGTCAGGGTGCCGAGATTGCCCATCTCTTCCAGCATCAGATCGACTTCTTTCTCTTTGAGGTCGATCAGCTGAACACGCAGGCCACTGCTGCTGGTGCTGACAGGTTCTTCACTGACAGGCACCACGCTGACCGGCAGTTCTGCCGGCAGACCTTTAGCCTCCAGCGCCAGCTGGCGCAGTGCTTCACAGATATATTTGAAGCTTTCCGCGTTCGGCTCCTGCGCGGTTTTATATGCATCGAGCTGTTCCTGCATAATATCTTTGGTTTCCAAAAACAGGTTGATGATGTCGGTGCTGAGCTGCATCTCGCCGCGACGAGCACCATCCAGAATGTTTTCCAGGATGTGAGTCGTTTCCTGTAATACCGTAAAACCAAAGGTTCCGGCCCCACCCTTAATGGAGTGAGCGGCGCGGAAGATGGCGTTGAGCTGTTCAGAATCTGGCTCCTGCGGGTCAAGGCCCAGCAGGTGTTGTTCCATATCCGCTAATAGCTCATCGGCTTCATCAAAAAACGTCTGGTAAAAATCGCTGATGTCCATACTCACGGGAATCACCTCGGCTGTGAGGGGGCTGCTGTATTCACCGCGCTGCCCTGGGGTGCTGGCGGTGCGGTAATTTTTTCAATGGCCGCCGGATCGCTGATCTGGACGGCATCACTTTCTGCGTTCTCTTTTTCTATTGCCGCTTCGGTGTCATGGTTCAACACCAGCAGGCTGATGCGGCGGTTCACTGCATCATTCCCGCCGCGATTTTTCAGGCGCATGGTGTCGGCCATACCCAACACCCGCAAAACTTTGCCGCTGTCCAGGCCACCCATCACCAGTTCACGGCGGGAGGCGTTAGCGCGGTCGGTCGAGAGTTCCCAGTTGCTGTAGCCTTTGTCGCCGCCGGCATACTGGAAGTCATCGGTATGTCCGGCCAGGCTGATGCGGTTCGGGATGTCATTGAGGATCGGCGCTATCGCACGCAGAATGTCGCGCATATAAGGCTCCACCTCGGCACTGCCGGTCTTAAACATCGGGCGATTCTGGCTGTCGATAATCTGAATACGCAGCCCCTCTTCCACCATGTTAATAATCAGATGCGGACGCAGCGTTTTCAGACGCGGATCGGCCTCAATCATCTGATCGAGCTTCTCCCGCAGCCGGTTGAGACGGATCTCATCCAGCTGACGTTTCTGCGCATCCATATCGACCTTTTTGTTCACTTCACCGATCTTTTTCGTCGGATCATCCCCGCCGCCGGGGATCGGGCTTTCGCTGTCGCTGCTGCGCTGCCCGCCGGTGATCGCTACCTTCAGTGGCGTTTTAAAGTAGTCTGCTATCTGCACCAGCTGCTGCGGGTTGGCGATCGACAGCAGCCACATCACCATAAAAAAGGCCATCATCGCCGTCATAAAGTCGGCGTAGGCAATCTTCCACGAACCGTGGCTGCCTTCATGGCCTTTATGTTTGCGCTTTTTGATCAGCACAATTGGGCGATTGCCGTGTTTCATGAAGCCTCGTCCGAAGTCTGTTTAGCCGGGTTTTTCGCGTTACGCACATGCTCTTCCAGTTCGCTGAACGACGGGCGCTCGGCGGAATAGAGCGTCTTACGACCAAACTCCACCGCAATCTGCGGGGCATAACCGTTCAGGCTCGACAGCAGCGTCACCTTGATGCACTGCATCATCTTGGTGGTTTCCGCACACTTCTGACGCAGAACGGACGACAGCGGAGAGATAAATCCGTAGGCCAGCAAAATGCCCAGGAAGGTTCCCACCATCGCATGGGCCACCAGTGCGCCCAGTTCCGCCGCCGGACGGTCGGCCGACGCCAGTGCGTGCACCACGCCCATGACCGCTGCCACGATACCGAATGCCGGCAGTCCGTCACCCACCGCCGCTATACTCTGCGCTGGTACGTCACACTCATGTTCGTAAGTCTCAATCTCTTCATCCATCAACGCTTCAATTTCAAAGGCGTTCATGTTGCCGCTGACCATCAGACGCAGATAGTCAGTAATGAAATCGACTAACTGTTTATCGGCAAGAATGCGGGGATAATTAGCAAAAATTTCACTCTGGCTGGGATCTTCGATATCGCGTTCCAGCGATAACATCCCCTGCTGACGCGATTTGGCCATCAGACGATAAAGCAGCGCCATCAGATCCATGTAAACCGCTTTGTTGTACTTTGAGCCGCGAAATAACAGCGGCAGCGCTTTCATGGTCTTTTTAATCGACTTGCCGTTGTTGCCGACTAAAAAAGCACCGGCACCCGCGCCGCCGATCATTAATAATTCGGCTGGCTGATAAAGCGCGCCCAGATGGCCACCGACCAGTGCATATCCGCCCAACACGGAGCCTAAAACAACCAGGTAACCTATAATTATCAGCACAAAAAATCCTTACGTCCGTAACGTGTTGGTGGAAGTTAAGCCAGAGAGCCGCAGGCGTTATTCTCAAACCGGAAGCAAAAAAAAAGCAGCGGTATTAACCGCTGCTGGATGGCTTCCACAGTGCGAACAAACTTAAACGGCGTGTTTAACCTGTTCATCCAGCAGTTGTGGAAACATATCGGCAGATTCTGCAGAAAGTTTACGTCTTTTTACGGCACGTGATGGTGGCTGGCACAGGCTGCAGGTAAAGCTGCCAACCGGCTGATGTGCATGGTTAATAAAGCTGCCATTGCAGCATTTGCAGTCAGCCAGTTCCAGCATGCCACTTTCAACAAATCGGACCAGGGTCCAGGCGCGGGTCAGCGCCAACAGCGGGCCCTCGTCCGATTGCGGACACTGCTCAAGGTATAACCGGTAGGCTTTGATGACGGCATCGACGCCACTGCACAGGCCGGTTTTCAGCAAAAATTTCCAGGCGTTACAGAACATGGAAGCGTGGATATTCTGCTCCCAGGTCATGAACCAGTCCGTGGAGAACGGCAGCATGCCTTTTGGCGGCGGGCTGCCACGCAGTTCTTTATAGAGCTTGATCAGGCGACCCCGGCTCAGCTGGGTTTCGCTCTCTAACATCTGTAAGCGTGCACCTAACGAGATCAACTCCATTGCGAGCTGAATGTCACGCGCTTCCTGAACAATACTTTTCTCACTCATGACATTGCTCTCTTTTTAGCAGGCAGATCTTCTTTAGACGCATTACGCAGTAAACGGCTGGATAATAAAATGCCGGTATGAATCTGCTGTAAATCATCCACGCGGGATTCCTGCGTCAGGCGATTAATCGTGCTGCTGTCGGTAAAACGAAACTGGCAAACCAACTGATTGGTTTCCGCCATTTTTACCATTTCAGGCAATGTTAATTCTGATAATGCATTCGCCATTTTTTCGTCAATGCCGAGGCGAAACATTGCAGAAGCTTTATCCTGGTTAATTAAACGCTGCGCAAGCAGTAAATAAGACAAGTTGAGATCGTAAATATGTTTCAGTACTTCAGAGGTGCCCATTATTTTCCATCCTGAGAGATGCGACGTAACTGTATCGCAGAATATGATCTGCGGTTCGAGCTGCTGTTTGATAAATCAAAAGATGGCAAAAAAATTTCACATAAATTTGATGTCACTGTTTTTCGCCTTCTGTTTTTTGTGAGTTTCAGACCCACCGAAGGTCGAAAATCCATGCCATTTTATTTTCGAGTTCCGGACATCTTCCGTGACGCCTTCTTACTTTTTTTAGGACTATTCCGAAAACAACGCAAATCTATATCGTCTGATTTCGGGTTACAACGACAGCCAGGAGAAATTTTAGATAAAGTGTGATGCAGATCACACTTTTAAGGCAAATTTCTTCAGCAACCCTTTACCATTGCTTATCGAGTGGTCATTTTTTGAGCAAAAAAGAGCGATTTTAAGTCCAATTTGTCCTGAGAAAGGTTTAATAGGGGGTAAAAGCAGCGTTATTCGACGGTTTGCGCAGTCCGGAATGAATAATGGGTGTTAATCGTTTTAACACCCTATTTAGAACCATTTAAAGATGAGTAATCAGCATTTTATGCTGAAATACAGGCAGGGTATTTGCTGTGAAATTAGTTACTTAAGGGGAGCAACGCTGCGGGTATGTAAATAAATCGTCAGGGTATAACGGCTGTGAGAAGGCCTTCTGACAACCTGGCGTTAACAGTGACAAGGGGTCGCTAAGGAACCGGCACCTGATGTAACAAGGGTTTACATAAGAAAGCCGAATGAGTTGAGGGGTATGCATACGATGGCACTATGAGTATCGGCACGCGGGGCTAAAACTTGAGTTAAAAAGGTAAAGAAAGTGGATAAGCCCCACAGACCGGGATTTCTGCGTGGGCTGCATTTATCGGGCCAGCCTCACGCCCTGATCGGCCTGCCAGACGAAATGCGCCGAAAACGGCGTAGCAGATAAGGTGTGGTGCCTGCAGAAAGGTTTGAAAAGCGGTGGGACGAAAAACAGCAGCGATATCGCAGGGATATCGCCGCCGTTGTTAACGAGGTCAGGCGAGTTTCGGGAAGGTCGCGACCTTATTATCGGTGCCGTGGTCAGCGCTGCGCGGGGAAATGGCTTCCAGGTCTTTCAGGAAGTTTTCACGCCAGGCGGTAATATCGTTCTTACGCAATACCGCCATCATGTCGTTGTAGCGCGAGATCCTTTCCGTCCGCGGCATGGTAATCGCTTTATCCAGTGCCGCCGCCACTTCATCGCGGTCATAAGGGTTCACGATCAACGCTGAGGTCAGCTCGTTGGCGGCCCCGGCAAAGCGGGAGAGCACCAGAACGCCGGGATCGTCCGGGTCCTGAGCGGCGACATACTCTTTAGCGACCAGGTTCATCCCGTCACGCAGCGGCGTGACCAGGCCGACGTCAGTCAGGCGGAAGATTTTCATCAGCAGGCGACGGTCAAAATGCTGGTTAAGGTAGTAAAGCGGGGTCCAGCCCAGCGTGCCGTACTTACCGTTGATACGCCCGGCTTCGGTCTCCAGCTGATGACGGATATCCTGATACGCCTGCACATCTCCGCGCGAAGTCGGTGCAATCTGCGAGTAGCGGATTTTGCCGCGGTGCTGCGGGAAGTTCTCCAGCAGCGCTTCGTAAGCCAGAAAACGCTCCGGCAGACCTTTTGAATAGTCGAGACGCTCACAGGCGATAATGTTGCGCGCATCGCCCAGCTCTTTTTTCATCGCCGCCATTTTAGGCGGCAGAGGTCCTTCGGCCATCTCTTTAATACTGTCCGGCTCAATCCCGATAGGGTAAACCTCAGTCATAAAGGTATTGCCAAAGGCGCGGTGCTTTTTATCGCCCTTATTCTGCAACTGCGTTAGCTGGCTGACGCTGTCGAGGAAGGCCACGCGGTCAGATTCGGTCTGGAAGCCGAGCAGATCATACTCGCACAGCATCTCCAGCAGCTCTTTATGCGGCGGCAGGGCATTGAATATTTCCGGGGTCGGGAACGGAATATGCAGGAAGAAACCAATGCGGTTATTAATGCCCGCGCGGCGCAGCGCGGCGGCAAACGGTAAAAAGTGATAATCGTGGATCCAGACAATATCATCAGGCTTAATCAGCGGTTTCAGACGCTGCGCAACCATATCGTTTACGTCACAATACCCTTCCCAGGCTTCACGCTGGAACTGCACCAAATCGAGACGATAATGGAAAGCGGGCCAGATGACGGTATTGGAGAACTGGCAATAGTAGAGATCATATTCGTTCTGGTTAAGCGGGAAGGAGGCATACTCAATGCCCTCATGTTCCTGAACGCTGACCTGCTCCTCTTCTTCACCAGAAAACTCGCTGATTTCACCGTTCCAGCCAAACCACAATCCACCCGTGCTTTTCAGGGCATCAAGGATGCCGACGGCCAAACCGCCTGCGCTGGTTTTAGACCCATCTGGCATGGCGACACGGTTAGATACAACCACTAAACGACTCATAACCTAAACTCCTTACCGACGTTGTCTTGCTCTAATAGTAATAATGTTTTTTCCAGCCAGCCGTAAACCGCATCGACATCAGTAAGCCGATAATGGGCCTGGCTGGAACCTTCACCGACCTTAATCGAGATGCCGTGCTGCGCGTTAACCGCCACAAAGCCCTTCTCGTCGGTCAAATCGTCACCGATAAAAACGGGGGTACGTCCGGCAAACGGGGCCTGCTGCATAAGGTCGCTGATCGCAGCGCCCTTATCGATGCCTGCCGGTTTAATTTCAACGACACATTTCCCCGGCTGCAGTGCCAGTCCGGGAAAACGCTTCACGGACTGTTCGGCCAGTCGCATCACATCCTGCTCATGCTGCATCGCCTGGCGATAGTGGAGCGCAAAGGCCATGCCTTTTACCTCCAGCTGCGTACCTGGCCAGCCTGCCATGGCATCCTGCAGTTCCTGTCGGAGCGCCTGCTCGACCTCGGCAGGCAGGCTGATGCGATGCAGCTCACCCTGCGCATTGCGGCGCTCTGCACCATGGACGCCCGCAGCGGGTCCGTGCCAGGGCGCGGCCAGCGCATCAAGCTGTGCAATGGGTCTGCCGGAAACCAGCGCGAGGGCACCCTGACAATGGTCAGAAAGCTGTTGCAGTTGTGCGATAACCTGCTGAGGAATGAATACCGCTTCGGGACGGGACTGTATCGCTGCCAGCGTGCCGTCGACATCAAAAAAGAAGGCGTACTGTCCGCTGCGTAATGCCGGATACGTGGGATGTGTCTCTTCCACCTGGGTCACGTCACTTCTCCTGAAAATCAGATTTAATAAAACATTGAGTTGAAACAAGAATGTCCTGACGCAGTCAGGTCAGCAAGCGGGAAATTCTGATAAAGCGGTGATTGAGGGGTAAAGCTGGGTGAATAGATAGGTCACTCTCCTCAAACGTGCAAACGCGTTGCTGACAATACTGACTCACTGAGAACATCTTCAGATTAAGTGTAGTCATTAATAGGGGTAATGCCAGAAAGATGCACTTTTCATGCCAGCCGCTGCGGTTAAGTAAGCAGAAAAGTAGCCCAGACAGGGGGCGTGCTGTTTCCCCCGCTGCCCCGCCGGGCCAGTGCTGACCGGAGCTGCGGCCGTTTCGCTTCGGGGATCCGGCGGCCTGAAACGAAGCTTAAGCTTCTTAAGGTATTCCTAATATTGAAAGCGCACTCTCAGCACACTTTCCTTTCCTCGGGTGCCTGCACACATGGCGTTTACACTGAAGAGGCCGCTGATTAGCCGCCTGACTCTGCTCCTCCTGGCGGCGATCTATATCGCGGTTTTCCTTAATCTGGTCTATTACCGTCAGGTGCTGGCGGTGATGCCGCTGACGAGCCTGCATACCACGCTGGTGTTTTTATCCATGCCGCTGGTCGCCTTCAGCGTCATCAATATCGTGCTTACGCTGGCCTCATTTTTCTGGCTGGATCGCCTGCTGGCGGCGCTCTTTATTCTGCTCTCCGCGTCGGCGCAGTATTTTATCCATACCTACAACATCGTGATCGATCGCTCGATGATCACTAACATGATGGATACCACCGCCTCCGAGTCTTTTGCCCTGCTGACACCGCAGCTGCTCCTCACCCTGCTCACCTCAGGCGTGCTGATGGCGCTGATGATGTTCTGGCCGCGGATAAAACGGCAGCAGTGGCGCGGGGTGCTGGCACGCCTGCTCAGCATTGTCCTATCAGCGATGCTGATCGCGCTGATCGCCCTGCTCTTCTATAAGGATTACGCCTCGCTGTTCCGCAACAACCGCGAGCTGGTCAAAGCGCTGAGCCCCTCTAACAGCATCGCCGCCACGCTCTCCTGGTATAAGCATCATGAGTTGCAGAATGTGCCGCTGGTGCGGATCGGTGAAGATGCCCATCTGGACGCCAGCCACAGCCGGGGCAAACCGAACCTGACGATTGTGGTGCTGGGTGAAACCTCACGCGCGCAGAATTTCTCGCTGGGCGGATATGACCGGCTGACCAACCCCCTGCTGGCGAAAGATGATGTGATTTACTTCCCGCATACCACCTCATGCGGAACGGCCACGGCGGTCTCCGTGCCCTGCATGTTTTCCAACATGCCGCGTGCCCACTATGATGATGTGCTGGCGGCCCATGAAGAGGGGGTGCTGGATGTCATTCAGCGCGCCGGGGTCAGCGTGTTGTGGAATGAGAATGACGGTGGCTGCAAGGGAGCCTGCGATCGGGTGCCGCATCAGGATATGACCAGCCTGAACCTGCCGGGCATGTGTATTGAGGGCGAATGTTATGATGACGTGCTGTTCCACGGCCTGGATGAGTACATCAGCCAGTTAAAGGGCAACGCGATTATCGTTCTGCACACCATAGGCAGTCATGGCCCGACCTACAGCCATCGCTACCCGCCACAGTTCCGTCAGTTTGAGCCGACCTGTGACACGAATCAGATTCAGGACTGTTCACAGCAGCAGTTGATCAACACCTACGACAATACGCTGCTCAATGTGGATCACATCGTGGATAAGGCGATTGGCGTGCTGCGTGCGCATCAGGATCGCTTTACCACCAGCCTGGTCTATCTCTCTGACCACGGCGAGTCGCTGGGGGAAAATGGGGCTTACCTGCATGGACTGCCCTATGCGATAGCGCCCGATACGCAAAAGCATGTGCCGCTGCTGATCTGGCTCTCCCCGGATTATCAGCAGCGTTATGCGGTTAACCGCACCTGCCTGAATAAACTGGCGGCGACAGACGATTTCTCACAGGATAATCTGTTCTCAACGCTGCTGGGATTAACCGGCACCGCAACCCACGAATATGTGCCTGCGGATGATATTTTGACGTCGTGTCGGAGCCAACACGAATGAAGATACTGATAGTGGAAGATGACGCCCTGCTGCTGCAGGGTCTGATACTGGCGCTGGAAGGTGAAGGTTATGTCTGCGATGGCGTCACCAGCGTACGGGATGCGGAAGCGCATTATGCCAGCGGCCTCTACAGTCTGGTGGTGCTGGATCTCGGCCTGCCGGACGAGGATGGACTGCACTTCCTGATCCGTCTGCGGCGGCAGAAGAAGATGACCCCGGTCCTGATCCTCACCGCCCGCGACACCATCAGCGAACGCATTGCCGGACTGGACGCGGGTGCCGATGATTATCTGATCAAACCGTTCTCGCTGGATGAGCTGCTGGCGCGCATCCGTGCGCTGATCCGCCGCCACGTCAATCAGGGCGACAGTCAGGTCAGAGTGGGCGCGCTGGCGCTGGATATGACCCACCGTCAGATCACGCTCAGCGATGTGCTGCTGGATCTCACCCCGAAAGAGTTTGCGATCCTGTCACGGCTGATGCTCAAGGCCGGCAATCCGGTTCACCGCGAAATTCTCTACCAGGACATCTATAACTGGGAGACCGAGCCGTCGACCAATACGCTGGAAGTTCATATTCATAATCTGCGCGACAAAATAGGCAAAAGCGCCATCCGCACCGTACGCGGATTTGGTTATGCGCTGGTCACGCAGGAGACCCCGCGCGAGGCAACATGACAGGACGATTCGATCACCGCAGTATGCGCTTTCGCCTGATCCTGACCATCGGCCTGATCCTGCTGGTCTTTCAGGTAATCAGCGTGGTCTGGCTCTGGCATGAGAGTAAAGAGCAGATTCAGTTTCTGGTGGAAGCGCAGCTGCAGAAGCGCAACATGGACAGCCACGTCAAGCGCGAGGTCCATGAAGCGGTCGCCAGCCTGGCGGTGCCGAGCCTGGTGATGATTACGCTGACGCTGCTGCTCTGCTACCAGGCGGTGAAATGGATCACCCGGCCGCTCTACCAGCTACAGCGTGAGCTGGAAAGTCGGGGTGAAGATAATCTCCATCCCATCACCTGCCACAGTCAGGTTCATGAAATCGAGGCGGTCACCCTGGCGATCAATCAGCTGGTGGCGCGCCTTAACACCAGCCTGGAGCGTGAACGTCTGTTCACCGCCGATGTGGCGCATGAGCTGCGCACGCCGCTGGCCGGCTTACGGCTGCATCTGGAGTTAATCGAGCGCAACAGCGATGTGAAAGTGCAGCCGCTGGTGCAGCGACTGGATCAGATGACGCACAGCGTCTCGCAGCTTTTAAGTCTGGCACGCGCCGGCCAGTCCTTTACCTCCGGCACCTACCAGAACGTGGGACTGATTGCAGATGTGATCCTGCCGATGGAGGCGGAGCTGAGTATCATGCTGGAGGCGCATCAGCAGACGCTGCTGCTCGATCTGCCGGAGGAGCAATTTGTGCGCGGGGATGCGACGCTGCTGAAGATGCTGCTGCGCAACCTGGTCGAGAATGCCCATCGCTACAGCCCGGACAGCAGTACGATCACTGTCCAGCTACTCGCGTCTCCGCAACCGATGCTGGTGGTGGAAGATCAGGGGCCGGGCATTGATGAGAGTAAAAGTGGTGAGCTGAGTAAAGCGTTTATCCGCATGGACAGCCGCTACGGCGGCATCGGACTTGGGCTGAGCATTGTCAGCCGTATCGTCCAGTTACACCGGTTTCAGTTTTTTCTGGAGAACCGCCGGGACAGAAGCGGTTGCCGGGCCGTGGTCAGATGTTAGGCGCTGAACCAGGCACTGAGGAACAGAATAAGGGTCGCTGCGGTAATCAACAGGGCAGCATATTCACTCAGCGGACGCGGAGCCGCAACGGGCAGGGAAGCAGACACAGTTTTCATAGTAACCTCCTCAACAGGAGCCGCCAGTATCGCGACTGCAGATTAAGGAAACATTAAGATCGCGGCGCGGGCGAAAAAATATCCGCGCTGCCCGCCCTCGCCCCTCTGCCTTGCCCCCTGCTGCATGCGCTGCGTGCTCTACACTTAATGATGACATTCCGTCAAAGGAGTTAAGCCATGAGCCAACGCATGCACAAATATGCCTTTCCGGTCAGTAAAGCCCGTAAATATCTCGAACCGGGTCCGGTGCTGCTGCTCAGTTCGCAGTACAACAATGAGCAGGACATCATGACGCTCGGCTGGCATACGGTGCTGGAGTTCTCGCCCTCTCTGGTGGGCTGCATGATTGCCGGTATGAATCACAGCCACGCGCTGATTCGCAACAGTGGCCAGTGCGTCCTCAATATCCCGGCCGCTTCACTGATTGATGAGGTGGTGGCGGTCGGCAACAGCCACGGCGACCAGCTGGATAAGTTCGCCGCGTTCGGCCTGACGCCGGAGCCGGGTCAGGTGGTCAGCGCCCCCATGATTGCCGAATGTTTTGCCAGCTTTGAGTGCCAGCTCTATGACGACTCGATGGTGGCTAACTACAACCTGTTTATTTTTGAGATCGTTAAGGCACATGTGGCCGAACAGCCCGAATACCCGGCGACCCTGCATTACACTGGCGAAGGCCGCTTCAGCGTGATGAGCGATAAAATGCTGGATAAGAGCGGAGATTTTAAACCGGAGATGCTGATCTAGTTGAAAGCCCTCCGCAGCGCCCCCATTCACCTCTTTCGACCTGACAGGAGTAAAATATTATGGCAATCGAATACGCAGTTATCGCGGGTGGCTGTTTCTGGTGTACCGAAGCGGTCTTTAAGGATGTGATCGGCGTAGAGTCGGTTGAAAGCGGCTATACCGGCGGCGCGCGCCCGAATCCTACCTATGAGCAGGTCTGCAGCGGCGCGACCGGCCACGCGGAAGCGATCCGCATTGGGTTTGACCCGGAGCAGGTGAGTTTTGGCGACCTGCTGGATATCAGCTTCGTGACGCACGATCCAACCCAGCTTAACCGCCAGGGTAACGATATCGGCACTCAGTATCGCTCTGCCATTTTCCCGGCCAATGCCGAACAGGAAGCGGAAGCGCGTGCCGCCATTGAACGAGCTCAGGCCGACCATGATGTGCCGGTGGTGACGACCATCGAGCCGCTGAAGGAGTGGTATCCTGCTGAAGCCTATCATCAGGATTACTGGGAAGGCGCGGGTCAGCGCAACGGCTACTGTATGGCGGTCATCCCGCCGAAGCTGCAGAAGCTGCGCAAAAGCTTCGCTAACCGGGTGAAGAGCTGATTTCAGCCTTCCACGGGACGGCATCCGGTTTGAGACGCTATTCAGGATGTCGTCCTGCCCGCTGCCCTGCTCTGTCTCACTGAGCAGACAGGACGGGAAATCAGGCGGAGAAATGGCCAGTTTCAGGCCGGAATAAATCAATTCGTTCAGAGCTTAAGCGAATAGATCAAAAGAAAAAAATAGTGCTTGACCGTTTTCAGCCGACTCCCTATAGTACCGCCCCGTTGACCCAGCGCGGTCAGCGAAACAAATGTGGTGAGGTGTCCGAGTGGCTGAAGGAGCACGCCTGGAAAGTGTGTATACGGCAACGTATCGGGGGTTCGAATCCCCCTCTCACCGCCACATTCCGAAGAAAAGCCTGAACGAAAGTTCAGGCTTTTTTTTGCATATTGCACGGAGAGGGGGTGAGAAGCCCCGCGGGGTTCGACAGCGGGCGCAGCCTGCCCTCCACAATAAGAAAACCCGGCCGGAGCCGGGTTTGGGCGCTACACTTCTACTCAATCGAACACTAGCTGTACGCGTGCAGGGTGCGCTGACACAGCGCTGAACGCACACAATCCTCTTTGCCGAAGCGCACAATGCCAACCATCTCGTCCTCTTCAAACCGCGCCAGCGCGTCTGCGAGACCAGAAGGCACCCCAGCGGGCAAGTCGCACTGGGTAATATCGCCGTTAACAATGACCGTGACGTTTTCGCCCAGTCGGGTCAGGAACATTTTCATCTGCGCGGCGGTCACGTTCTGCGCCTCGTCCAGAATCACCACAGCATTTTCAAAAGTGCGGCCTCGCATATAGGCGAAAGGCGCAATCTCAACTTTGGCAATTTCCGGACGCAGACAATATTGCATAAAGGATGCGCCAAGACGTTTAACCAGAATGTCATAAACCGGACGGAAATAAGGGGCGAATTTCTCAGAAATATCGCCGGGCAGGAATCCCAAATCCTCATCTGCCTGCAGTACCGGGCGCGTAACGATAATCCTGTCGATATCCTTATGAATCAGGGCCTCAGCCGCTTTTGCGGCGCTGATCCAGGTTTTACCGCATCCGGCTTCACCGGTTGCGAAGATCAGCTGCTTCGTCTCTATGGCATTAAGATAGTGCGCCTGAGCCTCATTCCGGGCTTCAATCGGTAGCCGGTCGCGCGCATCGCGTGCCATGCCAATCGAATCCAGTCCGCCCATATGCACCAGCGAAGTGACCGACTCTTCTTCGCGCTGACGATGACTCCGTGAGTCATTGCGAAGCACTCTTCTCGCTTCACGACGCGCTTTGATCACTGCTTTCTGTCTTCCCATAGTGGCACCTTTCAGTTGGTTTCATTTCCCGTGTCAGGCCGGTGGCCCGTTACGATTACGTGAACGCTTTAGAGGTTTCAGTTGGCTTCCTTTTAAGCCATGACAGGACAGGATAGTGGGTATACAGCAGCGCAGAAGCGTGGCTGAACACCGGATAAAAAAGGAAACGGTAAGACAAAAGAGTTGGTTGAAGGAAGGAAGAAATAACGAGGCAGAATGGCCCTCGCGGTCAGGCGCAATCTATTTACTGACAATGACTTTCCATAAAAGACTCGACCCATGCGCGAACTCCAGTGTGATACATCGACACGTCCGATTACGCCTGTTTAATAAAGTGCATCATTTTGCTGAACCTTTGCAACAGTAATTTTAACTGCTGGCAAAGGAATTGCTATTCGCGGGTAAGCCTTTATTTTACCATTTCACTTAAAAAACATTAATTTCAGTCACTTATATTATTTTAATTCGGCGAAGCTCCGGCTGATTCTCAGTTAAAACTCAGTTAGTCAGATTACGGGAAAGAAAAGCCGGACGGCCAGAAATCGGGCCGCCCGCAGTGGTTGAAATTTAATCAGGCTTCCAGCAGGGATTGGGCTAAATAATGGCTGGCGTCCGGGACACCCGGCAACGCAAAGAAATAACCGCCGCCAAAGGGACGAATATATTCTTCCAGCGCCTCGCCGTTCAGTCGCCCCTGCACCGTCAGAAATCCGCGCTCCAGATCGTGCTGATAGCAGACAAACAGCAGGCCCATCTCCAGCTGCCCTGACGCCGAGTTCCCGGCGGAGTAACTGTAGCCGCGGCGCAACATCAGACTGCTGGCCGTCTCTGGCGTGCGGGGGTTAGCAAGGCGAATATGCGCATCCAGCGCAATCACCTGCCCGTCCGGATCGCGGGCATAGTCAGGAACATCATGCTCATGCTGCATCCCCAGCGGAGCTCCACTCAGCTTATCGCGACCAAAGATGGTCTGCTGCTCGCCCAGCGGGGTGCGATCCCACATCTCCACGTGAAAGCGAATCAGACGCACCGCCTGATAGCTGCCATGACGTGCCCAGACCGGTTCATCCTGATCCGCCGTCACCCACAGCAGCTGATTCATCAGGGCAGCGTCGTGCGTATCCGGATTCGCGGTGCCATCCTTAAAGCCCAGCAGGTTAATCGGCGTCTCCTGCCCCTGACTGCGTGCTGCGTGGTCAGAGATAAAGCCTTCCCGTCGCCAGCGAACCCCAAGCAGGTCGGGGGTGTGCTTGATGATATCGCGCAGGGCATGGATCACCGTATCCTGGGTGTTGGCGCAGATCTGCAGCAGCAGATCGCCATGACACTGAGCAGCATCCAGCGAATCGTTAGGGAAGCGCGTCATCGGCTGCAGTTTTTTCGGCTTATGCGGGGCCAGACCAAAACGCTCATCGAACAGGCTGCTGCCGACCGACACGGTGATGGTGAGATTATCCGGCGCGATCGTCGGGCCGAGAATGCCCGAATCCATTGGCGGCAGCTGCGGGTTGGTGACGACCGGTGCCGGCCCGCCCGCGGTAAGAAAGGCGATGCGCTGGGTCAGCAGCCGGAAGAGCCGCACCAGATCGGCTTTATCACTGCTGAGCAGGTCAAACGCCACCAGCATCATCGATGCCTGTTGTGGCGTGATAATCCCCGCCTGATGCTGACCATAAAACGGCTGCTTTTGCTGCCGCGCCTGAGGCGTTACCGTACCCGGCGAAAACGTGTCAGCGGCGGCGGCATGAAACGGGCAACCGCCGGAGAAGGCAGCGGCGCCCCCCAGCAGGCCCAGCCCTTTTAATAAACGACGACGCGCAGGCTGCTGCGCGTCCTCTGGCTTACGACTCATGATTAATCCAGACCCAGCGTGCCACGAAGTAAGGAAAGATCTTCCGCCAGGGCGGTGACCGGCCCTTTCAGCGCATTGCGGTCAGCCGTGCTCAGTTTCTCGTACGATTCGAAACCGGTCTTCGTGCGGTATTTGCTCAGGATCGCATCCACTTTTTTGAAGTTGGCATCGACCTTCGCCAGCAGCTGCGGATTGGCTTTGCTGACCAGCGGGCGCAGCAGATCAACGATCTTCTGTGCTCCATCAATATTCGCCTGGAAGTCCCACAGATCGGTACGGCTGTAGCGATCTTCTTCGCCGGAGATCTTGCTGGAGGCAACCTCTTCAATCAGACCGGCCGCGCCGCCCACCACTTTGGCCGGCGGGAAGGCCAGTTCACTGATGCGCACCTGCAAATCTTTCACATCTTTGTTGAGCTGGTCGGCATAGCCCGTCATCCCTTTAGTGCTGTTCTCCGCAAACAGCGCTTTCTCCAGACGGTGGAAGCCGGTGAACTTAGGATCCTCCGCTTTCTTTTCATAGTCATCTTCACGGGCATCAATGCTGCCATCGAGATCGGAGAAGAGTTCAGCAATCGGCTCAATGCGCTCGTAATACTGGCGGGTCGGGGCAAACAGCGCTTTGGCTTTTTCGACCTCCCCGGCTTTGACCGCATCGGTGAAGGCCTGCGTCTGGCTCACCAGCTGATTCACCTGCTCCGTCACCCAGGCTTTGTATTGCGTGATCGGGCCTTCCAGCTGCATCCGCGCGGAGGTTGCGCCGGGCGTCGCGCTCTCCCCCGCCTGCACAATCAGTTTGCCCTTGGGATTGCTCAGCAGACCACAGGTCATCTCATATTCCCCGGCCTCCAGATTAGCGGTCAGCTTCTGGCTGAAGCCCGGCGCAATGTTTTCACGCTCTTCCACCACCAGCACACCTTTCAGGATCTCCCACTCCAGCGCTTTCTGGCTGTTATTTTTAATCAGAAACTGAGTTTTACCGGCCTTCACCGTTAAGCTCATCGGCTCACACTGCCTGTCGTTGACGCTTACGGTAACCTGAGGAACGGCTGCCGCCGCAGAAGCAGAAATCGCCAGCAGAGGAAGCAGCAGTGCCTTGCGGCGGAAACGCATTGTCATCTCTTTTTCCCTATCACGTTGCGGGCGTAAGATGCGCCCGTTAAAGGTCGTATTACACAGTGGCCGACGCAGCAGGACGCGCAGGCATAAAAAACAGAATCAGGGCCGGGATCAGGTAGACGAAATAAAGGGTCACTTCACTGACGCTGGGGGCCTCCTGATAACCCAGCACGCCTTCCAGCAGGGTGCCAAACAGCGAATGGGTCGATAAGGTATTGCTGAGATCGAAGGCCACATCCTGATAGTGATTCCACAGACCCGCCTCGTGGAAGGCGCGAATCGCCCCTGCGGCCAGACCGGCCGCCACAAACAGAATAAAGACGCTGGTCCAGCGGAAGAAGTGCGCCATGTTCAGGCGGATACCGCCCCAGTAGAGCAGCATGCCCAGCACCACCGCTGTCGCCAGCCCCAGCACCGCGCCAATCGGCGGCGCATACCCGACATCCTGCGTAAAAGCGGCCAGCAGGAAGAAGACCGACTCCAGGCCTTCCCGTGCCACGGCAAGAAAGACCATCAGCACCAGCGCCAGACCGCCCCGGCCCGAACGTTGCAGCGCCTGGTCGACCGCCTGCTCCAGCTCAACTTTGATATTGCGCGCCACTCTGCGCATCCAGAACACCATGGAGGTGAGGATCACGACGGCGATCAGCGCCACAATGCCTTCAAACAGCTCCTGCTCTTTTTGCGGGAACTCGCCGGTGGTGGCATTGATAAACAGACCCAGCCCCAGGCAGAGTGCCGCGGCGACAAAGACGCCTGCCCACATGGCCGGAAACCACTGGGTGCGCTGGGTGCGTTTGAGGTAGCTGGCGATCAGGCTGACAATCAGCGCGGCTTCAAGTCCTTCGCGCAGCATGATGAGAAAGGGAACGAACATTGCCAGCCTCTTGAATGTTAAGCAGCGTCAATTAACGGTAAATTCAGGTAAAGTGTAAACGATACCGATTATCATTATCGCTGCGAAAAAAACAAGTTGCCGATGGAGATAATTGCATTTCTGAGGCTTTTATCTTTGTAACAAAAAGGCCCGCCCCCTGCGGGACGGGCCTTCACTCATGACGCTCTGCTTATTTGGTCTGGAACTCCGCCTCAGCGGCAGCAAAGCGCTGCTGCGCTTCGGCTGAAGGTTCACGTCCCATCAGGCTGAAGAGCACAATCGCGATGCTGGCGAAGATGAAGCCTGGGATAATTTCATACAGACCCAGCCAGCCATACTGCTTCCACACCAGCACGGTCAGCGCACCGACAATCATACCGGCCAGCGCGCCGTTGCGGTTCATGCGCTTCCAGCAGACGCCAAACAGCACGACCGGTCCAAAGGCCGCCCCGAAGCCTGCCCAGGCGTAGCTGACAAGACCCAGTACGCGGTTTTCCGGGTTAGACGCCAGTGCAATCGCGATCAGCGCCACCAGCAGCACCATCAGACGCCCTACCCACACCAGCTCCTGCTGGCTGGCGTTTTTACGCAGGAAGCCTTTGTAGAGATCTTCAGTCAGGGCGCTGGAGCAGACCAGCAGCTGACAGCTCAGGGTTGACATCACCGCCGCCAGAATCGCTGACAGCAGAATACCGGCAATCCATGGGTTAAACAGGATGCGTGCCAGTTCGATAAAGACGCGCTCTGCGTTGTCGTTGACGCCGGTCGCCAGCGTCGGGTTGTTCTGGAAGTAGGCGATTCCAAAGAAGCCAACAGCGACCGCTCCCGCCAGACAGAACACCATCCACGCCATGCCGATGCGGCGTGCGGTGCGGATTGAGCGATGCGAATCCGCCGCCATAAAGCGCGCCAGAATATGCGGCTGACCGAAGTAGCCCAGGCCCCAGCCGAGCAGCGAGATCACCGCAACGAAGTTCAGCCCTTTCAGCATGTCGAGATTTTCCAGGCTTTTCGCCTCAATCACCGCCAGCGATTCAGACCAGCCGCCCACCGCGATAATCACAAACACCGGCGTCAGGATCAGAGCGAAAATCATCAGGCTGGCCTGAACGGTATCCGTCCAGCTCACCGCCAGAAATCCTCCCACCAGCGTGTAGAGGATGGTGGCTGCCGCCCCCGCCCACAGTGCGGTCTCATAGCTCATGCCAAAGGTGCTTTCAAACAGACGCGCACCGGCCACCACGCCAGAGGCGCAGTAGATGGTGAAGAACACCAGAATTACAATGGCCGAAATCACGCGCAGAATTTTGCTGTGATCTTCAAAGCGGCTGGTAAAGAAGTCTGGCAGCGTCAGCGCATTGTTGTGGTGTTCGGTCTGAACACGCAGGCGGCCGGCGACGATTTTCCAGTTCAGCCAGGCACCGATGGTCAGACCGATCGCAATCCAGCTCTCAGAGATCCCTGAGATGAAGATCGCCCCCGGCAATCCCATCAGCAGCCAGCCACTCATATCTGAGGCACCCGCAGAGAGTGCGGTGACCACACTACCCAGACTGCGGCCACCCAGGATGTAGTCATCAAAGTTTTTGGTCGAACGGTAGGCCACAAAACCGATTAACACCATCCCAAGTATATAAACCACAAAGGTCACCAGCATTGGTGTACTTACACTCATCTGTCTCTCCACTTATTTTTTGATATCCCAGAGAAATCGCCAGCTACCCGCCTGCCGGAACGGGGCAGGACGGGCCGATTGTTTTCGTCAGGGCGTCAGTCATTTCCCAGCGGCGCGGTATCCTGCCGGAAAGGCGTGGCGCGCACAATGGATTTAACACAGGCGTTACAGTGATTTCACTAACCGGTTGTGAAAAAGTGTCCAGAGGTTGCACTCGCTCACAGTTATCCGGTTGCACCACCGTGTAACCTGCCGGAAACCCGCATTTTATCGGGTCTGCCAACCTGGCGAGGATCTTGCAGCAATATCCGTGCCGAATTGTCAGATTTAACAATTGGCGATGTCACAGGGGTGTTAACTGGCTCACATTTAACACGGTTGCACAAAGTTGCAACTTAAGTGATAGTGCAGCCCACGCCGTATCGAACCACTATTAAGGAGCCTGGAAGTCATGGGTACAACCACCATGGGTGTAAAACTGGATGACGCGACACGTGAGCGCATCAAACTGGCTGCGCAGCGCATCGACCGCACGCCACACTGGCTGATCAAACAGGCGATTTTTAACTACCTGGGCCAGCTGGAAACCGGGGATGCCGTGCCGGAGATCCCTCTCACTGCACAGGCCGCCGCCGAGTCTGACGACATCCAGCCAGAGGAGCTGCATCAGCCGTTCCTTGACTTCGCAGAGCAGATTTTACCGCAGTCCGTGACCCGTTCCGCCGTGACCGCCGCCTGGCGTCGTCCGGAGACGGATGCGGTGCCGATGCTGCTGGAGCAGGCGCGCCTGCCAGCGCCGCTGGCAGAGAAAACCCATCAGCTCGCTTATCAGCTTGCCGACAAGCTGCGGCACCAAAAAGGTGCAACCGGACGCGCCGGTATGGTGCAAAGCCTGCTGCAGGAGTTCTCATTATCGTCTCACGAGGGCGTGGCGCTGATGTGCCTCGCCGAAGCGCTGCTGCGTATTCCCGATAAGCCAACACGCGATGCGCTGATCCGCGACAAAATCAGTAACGGGAACTGGCAGTCACACCTGGGACGCAGCCCGTCCCTGTTTGTCAACGCGGCGACCTGGGGTCTGCTGTTTACCGGCCGCCTGGTCTCAACCCATAACGAAGCAAATCTGTCACGCTCTCTGAACCGCATTATCGGTAAGAGCGGTGAGCCGCTGATCCGCAAAGGTGTGGATATGGCGATGCGACTGATGGGCGAGCAGTTCGTGACCGGCGAAACCATTGCCGAAGCCCTGGCAAACGCCCGCAAGCTGGAAGAGAAAGGCTTCCGCTACTCCTATGACATGCTGGGCGAAGCGGCACTGACCGCAGGCGATGCCAAAGCCTACCTGCTCTCCTATCAGCAGGCGATCCACGCGATTGGTAAAGCTTCCAATGGCCGGGGCATCTATGAAGGCCCGGGCATCTCCATCAAACTGTCAGCCCTTCATCCCCGTTACAGCCGCGCGCAGTATGAGCGGGTGATGGAAGAGCTCTACCCGCTGCTGAAATCGCTGACGCTGCTGGCGCGCTCCTATGACATCGGCATCAACATCGACGCCGAAGAAGCTGACCGGCTGGAACTGTCACTGGATATGCTGGAGAAACTCTGTTTCGAGCCGGAGCTGGAAGGCTGGAACGGGATCGGCTTCGTCATCCAGGCTTATATGAAACGCTGCCCGTTTGTCATCGATGAGCTGATCGATCTGGCCCAGCGCAGTCGCCGCCGCCTGATGATCCGTCTGGTGAAAGGCGCTTACTGGGATAGCGAAATCAAACGTGCGCAGATGGAAGGTCTGGAAGGCTATCCGGTTTACACCCGCAAGGTCTACACCGATATCTCCTATCTGGCCTGCGCCCGCAAGCTGCTCTCCGTGCCAAACCTGATCTATCCGCAGTTCGCCACGCACAATGCCCATACCCTGGCCGCTATCTATCAGCTGGCGGGCAACAACTACTATCCGGGACAGTATGAGTTCCAGTGTCTGCACGGCATGGGTGAACCGCTCTATGAGCAGGTGGTCGGCAAAGTGGCGGACGGGAAGCTGAATCGCCCCTGCCGCATCTATGCGCCGGTGGGGACGCATGAAACCCTGCTGGCTTATCTGGTGCGCCGTCTGCTGGAGAACGGAGCCAACACCTCCTTTGTTAACCGCATCGCGGATACCTCGCTGCCGATTGACGAGCTGGTTGCCGATCCGGTGCTCGCCGTTGAGAAACTCGGGGCAAGCGAAGGCGCGATCGGCCTGCCGCATCCGAAGATCCCGCTGCCGCGTGACCTCTATGGCGAGAACCGCGTCAACTCTGCGGGTCTGGATATGGCCAACGAACACCGCCTCGCCTCACTCTCCAGCGCCCTGCTGAGCAGCGCCGCCCACCCTTACCTGGCCGAACCGATGATCGATGGCGAAGCGGGCACCGGTGAGCTGCACGACGTGCTGAACCCGGCCGTGCCTGGCGATCGCGTGGGTCAGGTGCGTGAAGCGACAGAACAGGAAGTGTCTGTGGCGCTGGATGCCGCCGTGAACAGCGGGCCAATCTGGTTTGCCACCCCGCCGCAGGAGCGTGCCGCGATTCTGGAGCGCGCGGCGCAGATTATGGAAGGCCAGATGCAGAAGCTGATGGGCATTCTGGTGCGTGAAGCGGGCAAGACCTACAACAACGCCATCGCGGAAGTGCGCGAAGCGGTCGATTTCCTCTATTACTACGCCGGCATGGTGCGCGACGATTTCGACAATGAAACCCATCGCCCGCTGGGCCCGGTGGTCTGCATCAGTCCGTGGAACTTCCCGCTGGCGATCTTCACCGGTCAGATTGCGGCAGCACTGGCAGCAGGCAACAGCGTGCTGGCCAAACCTGCCGAACAGACGCCGCTGATTGCCGCGCAGGCGGTGCAGATCCTGCTGGATGCGGGCGTACCACCAGGCGTGCTGCAGCTGCTGCCAGGCCAGGGTGAAACCGTTGGCGCACAGCTGACCGGCGACAACCGGGTGCGCGGTGTGATGTTTACCGGCTCCACTGCCGTGGCAACCCTGCTGCAGCGTAATCTCGCCGGTCGTCTTGACCAGCACGGCCGCCCAGTGCCGCTGGTTGCGGAAACCGGCGGGATGAATGCGATGATCGTTGACTCCTCCGCGCTGACCGAGCAGGTGGTGGTTGATATCGTTGCCTCGGCGTTCGACAGCGCCGGACAGCGCTGCTCCGCCCTGCGTCTGCTCTGCATCCAGGAAGATGTCGCTGACCATACGCTGAAAATGTTGCGCGGTGCGATGGCAGAGTGCCGCATGGGTAACCCGGAGCGCTTCTCCACCGATATCGGCCCGGTCATTGACGCCGAAGCCAAAGCCAATATCGACCGCCATATTCAGGCGATGCGTAACAAGGGCTTCACGGTCTATCAGGCGGTGCAGGATAATCCGCAGGACAGCAAAGAGTGGAACAGCGGCACCTTTGTCAAACCCACGCTGATTGAGCTGGATCAGGTCAGCGACCTGGATAAAGAGATTTTCGGACCGGTGCTGCACGTGGTGCGCTTCACCCGCAACACGCTGCCGCAGCTGGTTGAGCAGATTAACGCTTCCGGTTACGGCCTGACGCTGGGTGTCCATACGCGTATCGATGAGACCATTGCGCAGGTCACGGCGAGCGCCCGGGTCGGTAACCTCTACGTTAACCGCAATATGGTGGGCGCCGTTGTTGGCGTGCAGCCGTTTGGGGGTGAAGGCTTATCCGGTACCGGTCCGAAAGCGGGCGGTCCGCTCTATCTCTACCGCCTGCTGGCACATCGTCCGGATGGCGCGCTGCGTCTGACCTTCGATCGCCAGGATGCGGAGCGCCCGGCTGACAGCACGCTGCGTCACGCTCTGCTGGCTCCGCATCAGGCACTCAGCAGCTGGGCCAAAGATAAACCGGCGCTGGCTGAACTCTGTGATCGCTACGACCAGCTGGCCCAGGCCGGTGTGGTACGGCTGCTGCCCGGCCCGACGGGTGAGCGCAATACCTTCTCGCTGTTGCCACGCGATCAGGTGCTCTGCCTGGCTGACAACGAGCAGGATGCGTTGATTCAGCTGGCGGCCGTGACCAGCGTCGGCAGTAAGGCGCTGTGGCAGGATGATGAGCTGCATCGCACCCTGCGAGCCTCGCTGCCGGACGCGGTGAAAGCGCGCATTACGCTGGCGCGAGACCCGCTGACGGCGGAGTTTGATGCGGTAATCTATCACGGCGACGCCGATCAGCTGCGCGCCCTGTGCGAACAGATTGCCGCGCGTGACGGCGCGATTGTGTCGGTGCAGGGCTTCGCCCGCGGCGAGACGAATCTGCTGCTGGAGCGTCTGTTGATTGAGCGCTCACTGAGTGTGAATACCGCGGCCGCAGGCGGTAACGCCAGCCTGATGACCATCGGGTAAGGGGGTGGGTTGCCGGCGAGGTCGCTGCGCGGGCGGGCGCTGAGATTGTTCGCTGCGTGAACGGGCTTTGAGCAGGTTTCGTTCGCCGGGAGTTTGTTCGATGCACGAACGGGCTTTGAGCAGGTTTCGTT